>JAYVEE010000193.1:0-4105 GCA_043749005.1 Polaromonas sp.
GCGTTGCAGGCCTTCAACCGTTTCCCCGACGTTCTCGCCGCCAATGGAGGAAGCCACGACTGACTGCACGTCGGCAATGTTCAAACCAAAGCGCGCTGCTGCATCGCGGTTGATGGTGATGTCCACATAACGTCCGCCGCTCAAGCGCTCAGCCAACGCGCTGCTGACACCTGGCACGTTTTTGACGGCGCGTTCAATTTCACCGGCGATACGGTCAATTTCTGCCAGGTCTGTGCCTGAGACTTTGACACCCACCGGACTTTTGATGCCTGTGGCCAACATGTCAATACGGTTACGAATGGGCGGTACCCAGATGTTCGACAATCCGGGCACCTTGACGATCTTGTCGAGCTCCTCAACCAGCTTGTCGGGTGTCATGCCTGCGCGCCACTGGCTCTTGGGTTTGAACTGAATGGTGGTTTCAAACATCTCCATTGGCGCCGGGTCGGTCGCGGTCTCTGCGCGCCCTGCTTTGCCATGTACGGTAGCCACTTCTGGCAAGGTTTTAATCAGGCGGTCGGTCTGTTGCAACAACTCGGCTGCCTTGCCCGCAGACAGGCCGGGGAGGGCAGTGGGCATAAACAGTAAATCACCTTCATCAAGGGGCGGCATGAATTCGCCGCCAATACGCAACATCGGCCAGGCTGTCGCGGCCAGCATGACTAACGCGATGGCGATGGTGGCGCGCGGCCAGCGCAACACGACGTCCAGCAGGGGCCGGTACGCTTTAATGAGCACGCGGTTCAGTGGGTTTTTTTGTTCATCCGGTATACGCCCGCGAATCAGGTAACCCATCAATACCGGAATCAGGGTGACTGACAGGCCAGCGGCGGCCGCCATGGCATAGGTCTTGGTAAAAGCCAGAGGTGAGAACAGTCGCCCTTCTTGCGCTTCAAGCGTGAACACCGGTATGAAAGACAACGTGATGATCAACAGGCTGAAAAATAGCGCCGGACCCACTTCCGTTGCTGCATTACCGATCACGCGCCATTGGTCATCGGCTTGCAGGTCTTCGCCCGGATGCGCATGACGCCAGCGCTCGATGTGTTTGTGTGCGTTTTCAATCATCACCACCGCCGCATCCACCATCGCACCAATGGCAATGGCAATGCCGCCCAGCGACATCACGTTGGCGTTGACCCCCTGGTAATGCATAACGATAAAGGCAGCCAGAATACCCAGCGGTAGCGAGACAATAGCTACCAGCGCTGAGCGCATGTGGAACAAAAATACAAAGCACACCAGGGCTACCACGATGAACTCTTCCATCAGCTTGTAAGTCAGGTTGCTGATGGCGCGTTCAATCAGGCCTGAACGGTCATAGGTGGGAACGATCTCAACGCCTGGCGGCAGGCTGCCTTGTAGTGATCTGATCTTGTCCTTGACGGCCGCAATGGTCTCCAGTGCATTTTTGCCGGAGCGCATCACAATCACACCGCCCGTTGCTTCCCCCTGGCCATCAAGCTCGCCAATACCGCGCCGCATCTCGGGGCCCAGCTGTATGCGCGCCACATCGCCCAGGCGTACCGATATGCCAGCGCTTGAGGTGGTGAGTGGAATTTTTTTAAAATCATCAAGGCCGTTGAGGTAGCCAGAAGCGCGCACCACATATTCAGCCTCACCCAGTTCCAACACGGCACCACCCGTTTCCTGGTTGGCTTTTTGCAGCGCTTCAATCACACGGGTATGCGGGATGTTGTAGGCAGCCAGCTTGTCAGGGTCAAGCACCACCTGGTACTGGCGCACCATGCCGCCTATCGTGGCAACCTCCGCAACGTTGGGCACGGTTTTAAGTTCGTACTTTAAAAACCAGTCTTGCAGCGCGCGCAATTGGCCTGCGTCCATCTTGCCGCTGCGGTCAATCAGCGCGTAGGTGTAGACCCAGCCCACACCGGTGGCGTCTGGCCCCAAGGCTGGCTTGGCCGATGGCGGAAGGCGTGCCTGTACCTGGTTTAAGTATTCGAGTACCCGTGATCGCGCCCAATACGGGTCTGTGCCGTCTTCAAACAGGATGTAAACAAACGAATCGCCAAAAAAAGAATAGCCGCGAACCGTTTTTGCACCAGGCACCGACAGCATGGTCGTGGTGAGTGGGTAGGTCACCTGGTTTTCAACAATGCGCGGCGCCTGGCCGGGATAGCTGGTGCGGATGATGACCTGCACGTCTGACAAATCGGGCAGCGCATCAAGGGGTGTTTTCTGCACTGACCAAACGCCCCACGCTGCCATCAAGGCTGTAGCCAGCAGCACCAGAAAGCGGTTGACGATAGACCAGCGAATCAGTGCGGCGATCACCGTGCAGCTCCGTTGGCAGGCGCTGCCTTGGGTGGTACTGATGCGGTTGCTGGGGTTGGTGCGGGTGAGGATGCTGGAGTGATGGGCCTGATGTCGGTAAGCGTGGGTTCCCCGTCTTTCGGCATGACAAAGTCAAACTGCACTTTGTCACCAATCGCCACATTGCGCGGCAAGCCAGAAAGGGGCGGTTGAAATACCATCGTCATGCTGTTCCAGTTGAGGCTGGGCACTGGCCCATGCGACAGCGTCACCCCATCCTTGTCGATTGCATCTACTCTGCCCTCGCCCTGGTGCATTGCAGGCTTGGCTGGCGTTTCATTGTTTAGCCGTGCTTCCACCCCTTTAAGGCTAGCTTCAGAGTCAATTAAAAATTGCGACGACACCACCACACGTTGTCCTGCGACAAGCCCTTTTTTGATTTCGGTTTGTCCTGCAGATTCGATGCCAGTTTCCACATTGACGGGACGGTAACGTCCACCTTCTTCGGCCAACATCACCACATTGCGCTGGCCTGTGGCAATGATGGCCTCGGTGGGCACCAGCAGAGCGGGAGTGCTTCGTTTGTCCATAAATTGCATCGTGACCAGCATGCCCGGAACCAGTGCATTGCCGGGGTTGGCCAGCTGCACACGTGCTTTTACTGTTCGGGTCGCGGTTATAACTTCTGGCAGTATGGCTTGAACCGTTCCAGCAAATACAGAACCGGGTGCGCCCGGACTTCTCGCCTCTACCCTGACACCTTTGCGAATCAGGGAAATCTGGCTTTCAGGCACTTCAGCCAGTGCCCAAACCGTAGCCAGACCATTGATGCGGGCCAGTAGCATGCCGGGCGTGACCGTCATGCCTTCACGCGCCACCAACTCGGCAACCACACCGCTCGATGATGCGGTAATGGTAGCGCGCGCCTGTGCGTTGCCACTTGATTCAACCCGCTCGATTTGGGCTTGTGTCATGCCCAACAGCAACATGCGCTGGCGCGCTGCTGCAATCAGTTGCGGGTCATTGCCTGCAGCTTTTTTGAGAGCTAGAAACTCCTGCTGTGCAGCCACCCAATCGGGTACGTACACGTCTGCAAATGGTTGACCTGCGCGCACTGTATCCAGCGTGGCACGCACGTACAGCTTCTCAATAAAACCGGTCGCTCGCGCTTGAATAACGGACTGGTCACGTTCGTTAAATGCAATGCTTCCTACCGACTGTAGCTGGGGGCTCAGCGTGCCCTGCACAACAGCAGCAGTGCGCAACCCAAAATTTTGCTGTACGCGCGGGCTGACTGTGACACTGCTGCCGTCAGTGCCCGATGCACCCGCATAAACAGGTACCAGCATCATGTCCATAAAAGGTGATTTGGCGGGTGCGTCAAAGCGTTTACCTGGCACCATGGGATCGTGATAGTACAAAACCTTTTCACCATTCATGGGGTCGATGTCACCCGCCTTGATGCCGTCTTTGATATGACGGCGCGTGGCTTGTTCTCCTGCGGCAATGCTGCTCATATCAACTGCTGGTGATACGGCTGCTGCAGGTACTGCCAATGGTGCAGGCTGGGCATGCCGTGCTCCCATCATGTACAGCGCATAGCCCGCGCCACCCATGGCCAGCATGATCACTGTTGCTGCAAGTGTCAGCAGAACGGGTTGTTTTTTCATGATCGGTCTCATGGCGTATTTGTTGATGGTTGTGCCGGTATGAGCGTGTTCAAACGCCACTGCAGCGCCGACTGTCGTCCCTGCAGCTCCAGTGCACGCAAACCTGTTTCAGTTTGCTGCTTGCGCGCCTCCAGCACGGCGGAAAGTTTGTCCCGGCCGCT
>JAYVEE010000194.1:0-4099 GCA_043749005.1 Polaromonas sp.
ATGATGGCTGACTCCAGCGCTCGCGGTTCACCCGCGCAGATTCGCCAGGTGGCTGGTATGCGCGGTTTGATGGCCAAGCCTGACGGCTCGATCATTGAAACGCCGATTACCGCCAACTTCCGCGAAGGCCTGAATGTGCTGGAGTATTTCATTTCCACCCACGGCGCGCGTAAAGGTCTGGCCGACACGGCGCTTAAAACCGCCAACTCCGGTTACCTGACCCGCCGCCTGTGTGACGTGGTGCAAGACCTGGTGGTCACAGAAGACGATTGCGGCACACACGAGGGCTCGGTTATGCGCGCCATCGTTGAGGGCGGTGAAGTCATTGAATCATTGCGTGACCGCGTTCTGGGTCGCACGGTGGTGGAGGATGTGCTGCACCCGGAAAACCGTTCCATCCTGGCTCCCCGTGGCTTGATGCTAGACGAAGACGCCATTGAAGAGCTGGAAATTGCAGGCGTTGACGAAGTCAAAGTGCGCACAGCTTTGAACTGCGAAACCCGCTTTGGTCTGTGCGCCAGCTGCTATGGCCGCGACCTGGGTCGCGGTGGTCTCATCAACATTGGCGAGGCCGTCGGTATCATTGCCGCCCAGTCTATCGGTGAGCCCGGCACGCAGCTCACCATGCGCACCTTCCACATCGGTGGTGCTGCGTCGCGTGCAGCGATTGCGTCCAGCGTAGAGTCCAAGTCTAACGGCGTGATTGGCTTTAACGCACCGATGCGTTATGTCACCAACAGCAAAAAAGAGCTGGTTGTCATTGCCCGTTCTGGCGAGATCGTCATCACCGACGAGCATGGCCGCGAGCGCGAGCGTCACAAGGTGCCGTACGGTGCGATTTTGGCTGTCAAGGCTGATCAAACCATCAAGGCCGGTATGATTCTGGCTAACTGGGATCCATTGACCCGTCCGATCATTACCGAATTTGCAGGTAAAGCGCAGTTCGAGAATGTTGAAGAAGGCGTCACGGTTGCCCGTCAGGTTGACGACGTGACCGGTCTGTCAACGATGGTGGTGATTGACCCGAAACGTCGCGGCGCGACCAAGGTCATTCGCCCTGGTGTCAAGCTCATCGATGCGGCTGGCAATGAAGTCAAAATCCCCGGCACTGATCATTCGGTAACGATTGGCTTTCAAATCGGTGCGCTGGTTCAGGTGCGTGATGGTCAGGAAGTGGGCCCGGGCGAAGTGCTGGCCCGTATCCCGATCGAAGGACAGAAGACGCGCGACATTACAGGCGGTTTACCGCGTGTTGCCGAGTTGTTTGAAGCCCGCACGCCAAAAGACAAAGGCACGCTGGCCGAAATGACCGGAACCGTGTCGTTTGGTAAAGAGACCAAAGGCAAAATTCGCCTGCAAATTACTGACCCTGAAGGCAAAGTCTGGGAAGACCTTGTGCCAAAAGAGAAGAATATTCTCGTGCACGAAGGCCAGGTTGTGAACAAAGGCGAATCAATTGTGGACGGTCCGGCCGACCCGCAAGACATTTTGCGTTTGCTCGGCATGGAAGAGCTCGCCCGCTACATCGTCGATGAAGTACAGGACGTATACCGCTTGCAAGGTGTGAAGATCAACGACAAACACATTGAAGTGATTGTTCGCCAGATGTTGCGCCGTGTGGTGGTTGATAACGTTGGCGAGTCTGCCTACATTGCAGGCGAACAGGTCGAGCGTTCAGCCATGCTGGACATGAACGACGCATTGCGTCTAGAGGGCAAAATGCCTGCAACGTTTACCAATCTGTTGCTTGGTATCACCAAGGCATCGCTGTCAACCGACTCGTTTATTTCAGCGGCTTCCTTCCAGGAAACCACCCGTGTACTCACCGAGGCTGCCATCATGGGCAAGCGCGACGAGCTGCGCGGTTTGAAAGAAAACGTGATTGTGGGCCGTTTGATTCCTGCCGGTACTGGCATGGCCTATCATGAGGCACGCAAAGCCAAGGACCAGATGGACGACGCTGAGCGCCGCGCCATCGCTGAAGCTGAAGCCGCTGAGCTGGAAGCCATGCCTGCTGGTGCTGATGCTGATGTTGAAAGCGCCGCCAGCGAGTAATCAAAACGCGGCTAAAGCCGCAGTTTGACCTGCAAGCCCTGGCCTGTTTGAATAACATGCCGGGGCTTTTTCATGATGAGCCCCAACTTTCCCTTGGAGCACTTGCCAGCAGCATAGTGACCCACTTTTCAATCACATTGCCCATGCGCTTCAGCCCCACTCTGCTGGCCCTCATTGCCATCGCCCTGTGGTCATGCCTCGCCCCACTCAGCACGCTACTGGCGCATGTTCCGCCGTTTTTACTGACTGGCATTGCACTACTAATGGGCAGCGTCCCCGCCTTGCCGTTTTTCAGGCAATGGCGAGTCTCGTGGTCTGCACTGACACTGGGCGTGTATGGCCTGTTTGGCTTTCACTTTTTTCTGTTCATCGCATTGCGCCATGCGCCGGCGGTTGAGGCCAACCTGGTCAACTATCTGTGGCCCCTGGGCATCGTGCTGATGGCACCGCTATTTTTACCTGGTATCAAGCTAACCGCTACACATTTAGTAGCCGCTTGCGCCGGTTTTTTTGGTGCCGCCATTGCAATTCTTGGTGATACGCTGTTCACATCAGGGCTGGAAGGCCCCTCCGGCAAGGGCTTTGCCTGGGGTTATATCCCGGCGGTGCTATCGGCATTTATCTGGGCCAGTTATTCGCTGATGGGCAAGCGCATGAGCATGCAGGAGCGCGGCTTTCCCACAGCGGCGATTGGCCTGTTCGGTTTGGTGTCTGGCGCGCTGTCCCTGCTGTGCCATGCACTGCTTGAGGCACCAGTGACATTGAACGGGCGCGACTGGCTGCTGATGGTGCTGATGGGTTTGGGCCCGCTAGGTGCAGCGTTTTTCTTGTGGGACGCAGCACTTAAAAAGGGCGATGCCCGCAAGATCGGCATATTGAGCTACATCACGCCACTCGCATCTACAGTGCTGCTGATGTTTGCCACCGGGCGGCCTTTGACGTGGGGCATCGGCTTGGCCACGGTACTCATTTTGGGCGCTGCGGTGCTGGGCAGCCGCGCCAGATAAGGGCTGCTTGTCAATTCGGCTTTAACCACCAAGTAAGTTAAATGACGCCCAACTCCATCTTGAATATCTTGCCGCTTGGCCACCAGTGGCCAACGGTAGACCCGTTTTTATTTTGCGCGTATCACGACGACGCTTACCCCGCAGCCAATCCCGACATGGGCCCCAAGGCATCACTTGACGGGCGCCGCGTGGGCCAGGACTTCAGCCGCAAAGACGGCTGGAGCATGTATCACGGCAGCACCGTGCCCGGTTTCCCCGCCCACCCGCACCGGGGGTTTGAAACAGTGACGATTGTGCGAAAGGGGCTGATTGACCATTCCGATTCATTGGGCGCAACCGCCCGCTTTGGGCAGGGCGATGTGCAGTGGTTGACCGCTGGCAAGGGCATCGTACATGCTGAAATGTTTCCGCTGCTCAATACGCTTGAGCCCAACCCGCTGGAGCTGTTTCAGATATGGCTCAATTTGCCCGCAGCCAGCAAAATGGTTGAGCCGCATTTCACCATGTTTTGGGCCAACAACATTCCTGGCAGTGTGCTGAAAGACGCGAACGGACTCCAGACTCGTGTTTCTGTCATCGCAGGCCAACTGACCAGTACTGACACTCCGGTAAAAGCCTTAAGCCCGCCACCCGACTCATGGGCCGCCCAGGCTCAGGCTGACATTGCCATCTGGACGCTGCGCATGGCGCCCGGCGCAAACTTCTCGCTGCCGGCAGCTAAAGCGGGCACAAGGCGCAACCTGTATTTTTTCAAAGGCAAGTTGGTGTCTGTTGGCGGGGAAGAAATACACAGTCATGGCGCGATAGAGCTGCAAGGCGACGTACCAGTTGAGTTGATTAATGGAAGTGAAGAATCGGAATTTCTGCTGCTTCAAGGCAAACCCATCGCTGAGCCTGTCGCCCAGTACGGCCCATTTGTCATGAACACCCAAGCCGAGATCCGTCAAACCATCGCCGACTACCAAAACACCCAATTTGGCGGCTGGCCTTGGGTCGACCACGCGCCCATTCATGGCCGTGATCCGTCTAGACTAGCC
>JAYVEE010000195.1:0-4076 GCA_043749005.1 Polaromonas sp.
GGCGTGGGCACACACGTGTCTGTGTGCGTGCAGGTTGATTTTGCGTTTGGCCCACCGGCCAACTTTCGCTTGACTACACGCCCTGATAACGATATTGGAGTGCTCATGTCCGCCGAGGACGTTGCACCGTTTCTGCGCAAAACAGGCCTTGCCGCGGATGTGGCACGCGCGGCGTTGGAGCGTGAGCAGCTCAAGGCTCATCTACGAAGCAAACTTGTGGAAGCGCAGGCTGCCGTGCGGCGATACGAGCGAAAACGTCGAGAGGCGCGTGGCGCTGGAAACGAGGAGGAAGTGATCCGCTACACCCGAAAGGTTGCGGAGGCGCGCGTGAAGCTTGAGGACTACGACAATCTCGAACAATAGCTTGTATAAAGTCTTTTGCATTACGCCTTCGAAGTGGATGCACAAACACAAGCATAAGCACAAGCCACGGAGGTGGGCGATTTTTTTTGCTCCCGCAGCGCTTGTTGGGGTGTACCTGAGCCTCGGTCGAAGTAGTCCTTCGACAAAAAAACCCATCACAGTTGGTTTTACCCCAACTTCAGCTCAAATTTTTCCTCCACCACTAAGTTTGATCCAAACAGCACCTTTGCCACCTTCACCCGTTTTGCAATCACCTGCCCCCGTGTCTCCGAATCCCGCATCTCCACCTCCACATCCTGCATTGTCACCCCCGCCTTTTGTATCACCTCGTAACGTGCCCCCAGGCGCCGCTTCCGCTGGGTTCCTTGCCAACACGTTTCACACGGGGCCTTTTGGCGCCAACAATGTTGACCTGGACAACACAGGTGTTGCGTCCCCGGGTTTACAATGGTTTTTCAAGCAACCATTTGGGAGTGTCGAGTGCTCCTCGCAAACGCCGGTATCGTTCAGTAATCCCAATTTCATAGCCGGCTTGCCCAACCCAGTAACCGGCACATGCATTACGCTCAATCCAGACGGCTCAATCACAATGTTCAACACTGCACTGCACGCGTTCATAGTAACACCTTACCAAGCGCTTGGCTACAACGTGACGGGCGGTGTGGGTTTTGGCGGCGGGATGTATTTCGAAGCTGAGCTTTTGTTTGACGGAGCAACCTTGGCTGACCACGCCGACGGCTTGGCACCCAACCTCCGTTTCGAGGGGTGGCCATCTTTCTGGAGCACTTCGATTGAGTGGTACGTGGGCGCAGACCCTGGACTTCCCGGAACCACCCGCCCCCAGAGGTACATCGAGCTTGATTTTTTTGAGGCGCCCTACGGATCTACGATTCACGATTGGGGAGTTGATGCAAGCCCCGCGCTGAATCCTGCTGGACTTGGTAGTTTTCAGGCACAAAACCCAAACTTCAGCGCTTACAACAGGTATGGAATGCTGGTTGTACCTTCCACACCCAACTCCGCCGGGTCCGCAACGTCCTACCTCAATGACGTCCCGCTGGGGAGCACGACGTGGACACACACAGATTGCTCCACAACGCCGCTGTCTGCCTTCAGCGTCTATTCCCTGATTGATTGCCAGCACCTTGCCATGATCCTGAACACGGGAATCACGTCGTCCATGACAGTCAAGAGTGTTGACGTGTGGCAGATTGACGCATCACAAAACGTATTCTTTTGATTACACTACCCGGACGGCGTTGGCGGGGTTCCGGCGCACCGCACCAAGAGAACCGTGGTGCCGCTTGACGCAATACCCAGCGGTGCTGATGGGGGGGTGTAGGCAGAAGCGTACGGAAGGTTGGTACCCGAAGGAACTCCTGTGACAACGCGCAGGTTGCTCACCAAAATGTCGGGGCTTCCATAATCCGAAGCCAAAATCGTAACCTGCTGCGTAGCGTCAAATGAAGCAGCCCCATTATTAATGGGGGTGGTGTGCTTCACAACCCCATCCAATGCTGCGGTTGCAGTGGTCCCATCAAAACTGTAGGCCACGTGGTGCCAGTTGGTGTCCGTGAGGGTAGCATCAATAAAGTTATTGCTGCCTCCGCTACCTGTAATGGCTGATACAAGCAAGAGGGTGCTCTGTCCTCCTCCAAAAGGCCCTGATGGTTGCCCTGTGATGAGCCAGCCTGCACCAACGGCATTGTTCACGTTGCTTCCAACTCCGCGAGAAAGAACAACAGGGTAGCTGGTGCTACCACCAGACTTTGTTGACTTGTAGAAAAACTCAACATAGTTCTTGCCCGTAAACAAGTTGAAGCCCAACTTTGAGTTGGCCGGGGCGGTGAGATAGGCGCCGGAAAAAGATAGTTCGTTTCCGGACGAAAATGGCGACCCTGTGGTGCAGAAGGCGGCATCTGGGAGCGCAAACGGGCTGGCGCTGATGTCCTGCAGGTGTCCGTTGGCATTGATGGTTCCGGCAACAAAAGGCGGGGGAGGCGCAGGGGTGGGGGTGCCGGACGGGGGTGGGGAGGCGGATGGGGTGGGGGTGGGGGTCGGAGTGGGGCTTGACGTATAAGCCGTTGGCGTGTTGGTCGTCGTGCTGGTTCCCGCACAACGCAGGAGAAGCGCGGTGGTGCCGCTGGATGCCGCACCCAATGGCGCGGATGGTACCGTGTACGTGGACCCAATGTACGGCATTTGGCCGGAGGCAACGCCGGTGACTACACGAAAGTTGCTGACGCGAATGTCATCGGTACCCCAGTTGGATACAAACAGATCCGTAGTTTGCGTGTTGTCAAAAGTTGGAGCAGTAAAGGTTGTGGAATGAACAAGGATCCCATCTTGAGCTGAGTACACACGTGTGCCGTCAAAAGAAAAAGCGATGTGGTGCCACAAGGCGTCGTTTATTCCGGTTGCGTAGAGTCCGTTGGTTGAAGAATCCTGGGGGTTTAGAGGAACTTCAGTTGGAAGTCGAAGCCAAGGCATTGTCTTGATTCCAGAAATAAGCGGTTTGCCCTCAATCGTCCACGTTGGGGCCGAAGCCGCACCACGAATCATGAGTTGAGGATACAAGCCGGAACTTGTACCAGAACCTTTTGACTTGTACCAGAACTCCACGTAATTGTTTCCAGCAAAAATGTTCAAGTTTTTTAACTTAGCATCTGTGTTACCCGTAGAATAAAACCCAGCAAACGACATGTCGGGGCTCGATGCAAACGGGGTGTCCGAAATGCAGTTGGCATTTTTGCCTATCACGTCAAGAACCGGGTTAGCGCTCGCGTCCATCACCTTAGAGTTTGTGAGCAGAGGCGTTGGGAGCCCCGAAATGCTGGACGGAGGCGCAGGTGTGGGAGTTGGAGTTGGCGTGGGAGTTGGCGTGGGTGTGGGAGTTGGCGTGGGAGTTGGTGTCCCAGTTGGGGATGGCGGTGGATGCAACAGCATGGACGGGGGCGGCAACACAGACAAGTTACCCACCGGCGAGGGGCTGGGTGAAGAAGAGGAGGAGAACACACCAACGCCGTACAGGATGCCAACAACAATGCCGCCAATGATCAGGATCAAAAGTGTCAGGATACCGGCAATCTGGAGAAACGACTGGTCTTTCTTCTTGTTTGACGTGTTATCCGTGTCCTCATCCGGTTCGTAGTCTTCAGAAGAAGAGACAGGTACGGAAGTAGATGAGACATCTGCGGACTGGGCGGGTGGACCAAATCGGTAGGACGTCAGCCGATTCATTGCCTGGCGGCACGCGCCGCTTTATATATATGCGTTCGTTCGGCGCTCAGCACGTTAATGCACGGACACTACGCAACCTCATCAGACTACGCCCACTCTGCATCCTGGGATGCGTGGTCTGTCTCGCTCAGTGTGTTTCTCATAATATTCCCTGTTGTTATCATTGGTTGTTTGCTCGCCGGTTGCGCACAACAGCAGGAACAGGAGGACGCATATAGAAGGCCGCTTTTGCCGCAGGGTACGGCGCGGGTCACCATTGACGGAAAGGTGTACCAGCAGGTTGTTTAACAATGCTCGAAGAAGACGCCCTTGTGAAGTGCCTTGCGGATCTGGACTCGCGCATTGACGCGCTGGGGTACACGCCCATCACCAACTCTCTGGCGCTACTCCTGGGACGCAGATTTCTCAGCTCCGAAACCGAAGCTGTTTATAGCCTCCTGGAGACAATCCTGGAAAAAATGGTTGCACGCCAA
>JAYVEE010000196.1:0-12722 GCA_043749005.1 Polaromonas sp.
ATCGCATGGCGGTCCAACCAAGTCAATCAAAAGCGTCCAGTCAACGCGCCCTTGCCGGGCAAGCTGCCGTAGTTGCCGCTATTCTGGCGCGCAGGTCGATGGTGGACTTGACGTCGTCTGGGCCAGTCGCGTTGTTGGTAAAAGCGCAGCCGTAGTCGGGCGCTGCCACGACTGCGGCGGTTAGTACGTCGTCGCCTGCAGGCTTTGCACCGCCCTGCTCCCATTTGACCAAGGCTTCAAACGACTCGACCTGCTCGGCCACTGTGAAGTCGCAATGCGCAGCGCCGCGCTGGGCGCGCTGCACCAGCAGCTTGCTGCCTTTGTCTGCAGCGCGCTTGGCGTAGCTTTGCTGCATGGCAAAAGGCACATATATGTCGCCCAGCGTGTGCATCGACAGCACCGGGACTTTGAACTCGCCATTCACGGCGGGTATCCAGCGCAGACCATCACGCCGCAGGCGGTTGGCGTCTGGCTGGGCGGTGACCTTTTGCGCGGCTGCGTTCAGTGCGCTGGTAGCGGCTGGGTCACCATCAATCATGTAACGCAGGGCCTGGGTGTCAAGATTGTTTTGCGTCAAGATGCCGTTGATGGTGCCGTCACCACCGAAGCCGGTATACGCGAAGCGGAAGCTGCCGCCGTATTCAAAGCCCTGGGCAAACATCGGGCGCTCACCACCTGTAAGATTTTTGACTACCGACGCAAACTGCGTACCTAAGGCGGTAGTGATGATGGGCAAGGTGGGAGAGGTAGCGGTCGGGAAGCTGGTGAACAAACTACTGCTGACCTGGGCCTGCACATCGGACCATTGGGCAAACGGGTGGCTGGGCACACCTCCCAGCGCCTGCGCGGCAACTTGCATGCCGGCAAACCGGTTGAACAGCTCGGTATCGGCCATCACGCCGCACATCGGCAAGGAGGCGTGGTAGGACACTTTGTTGACAGCCGTGGCCAGAGTTTCGCGCTCGACTGCCGCTGCCGCAATGTGCCCGCCCATCGAGCGGCCGGTGATGTAGGTGCGCACGGGAGCAGCCAGTGGGCGGCCATTTTGTGCGGCGATGGCATTGAAGGCCAGCGCCAGCAAATTCGTGTCTTCCACACCAGCCCTTACGTCGTAGTAGTTGGTGCTGTAACTCGATGCTGCCCAGGCATAGCCAGACTGAATGAGGTGGCGGCGAATCGCTGGCGGCGCTACGCTTAACGCTGGGCCTGTGCCCGCATAGCCGTGCGCAAACATGACCAGCTTGCCGTTCCAGTTGGCGGGCACTTCAACCATGTAGGCTGCGCCTTTTAGTACACCAGCCCAGCGGCTGCTGCTGGCCATGTTGACGACATCAAGCGGCAGCGCCGCCATGGGGGCAAAACTGCTGCCAATGACGGGTGGTGTGAAGACGCGGCTGTCGTGCGGACGCAGCTCTTCAGGCAGAGGCGGAACTGATGTGGCGCAGCTGACGCAAGACAAGGCGAGTGCGGCCAGCGTGAATTTTTGAACACCAAGCATGATGTGTTGCCCTTGCGATAAACAGGTTGCTAGTATGCGGTGATGGGTACAGATTTTCCTGACCCTCAGGAGACAGACCGGGCAGCAGCGACAATGGAAGCACCATGACCGAAGATCTGAACCGACAAAGCGAGCTTAAAAAAATGACCCTGTGTGAGCCATGCCTGGGCATTCAACGCAACTGGCGGCGTGCGCCGGGGCATGCCGAGCTAGAGCAAGGTAGCAATCGGCAAGAAGACAGGCGGGTAGACCGCTACAGCAACCACAAGCACAGCCTTGTCACGATCACCAGCTACAGCTGCGCACGCTGCGGTACGGCGTGGGAATATGAAAACAACAAGGCTAATCAGCAGGCGGGCTGGTCCGTGGTGGGGCGCTAGCGCCAAGCCGATCAGGGTTGATTAGTCCTGATTATTGGCAGCCCGCCTTGCTTTGCTTTTACGGCGCTTGTCCAGAAACCATGCCAGAAACGGCAACATCAACATGGAGCCAGGCACGGCCCAAATAAAGAGGTATGGGCTGACCGAAGAAGCCGAACGAACCATGGTTTTTAGCTGAGACTTTTCATCAAATGTCCATTTCCCGCCGTCGCGCTGTTTCATAAGCAGTGGCCATGCGCCTTTCATCTGCGCCAGCTCGTCCCGAAAACGCCGTTTTTCACGGGTGTTGCTGGCCACGAACGAGCAAAACCACACGGGCGCGTTCTTCATTTTTGACTGAAAGTGGGTCGTGCTGTCAGCGTCGAATGCGGTAACCGGCACGGCATCGTCAGGCAGCACCAGGTCAATCGTTGCGGGTAAAGCGGGTTTTTCATTCACCCCTCAATTGTGCCTGCATTGCTTGCAGTTGACGGGTGACTGATGCAACTCCCATCCGCTATTTATTCAGGAGCTGTCTGCACCTGCATTTGTTGGTCCAGCCACTGAAAGCACATGTAAAAACACGGCTTTTAAGCCAGAATTCGGGTAAATCACGGTATGTACACGTCGCTTTATGCGTCAAACTCAACCTTGACATACCCTTTCGTACTGCCTGAATGACAACACACCGCCTGCTTGACCTCAATCGGCTCATGAGCCGCATCCAAGCGAAAGAAGTGGAGGCGGCGCTGCTTAAGGACCCAATAATTGTGGCGCGGGCCAAGCTGGCCACCCGTTGGCATTTCTGCAAGCGCTATTGAAGGGGTTGATGCAGAAATAAAAGCCGAAAATGATGCCGCACTGCAAACCGCAGAAGCAGCACCCTGGCCTGTCGTGGCCGATGCGTATGAAGACATCATGACCACCGGGGCAGGAGTCTGGTTATGAGCACAACTTCAAACGCCACAAAAATAATGACCTACGCCGATGCCGCCTGAACCGCTTTGCGCGAGGCGATACAGGCTGACCCCAACGTCATCGCGCTGGGTGAAGACCATAACGGCCTGCGCAACCAGACGATACCCATTTTGGCCATGGAACTTAGCAAGGTTGGGGATGGCCATTGACAAGTTGGCAAAGCAGTACGATCAATGCCTTACCCAAATAATGGTTCACGAACAATATGTCTAGTACCCCGGTAAAACAAAGTACCCATGCGCTGCTGCGCCAAAAAGCAGAAACCAGCATTCGCGGTGGCAACGCCCCCGCAACACATGGCTGGACCATCGGTGCAGCGTCGCTGACGCTGTTGCATCAGCTTGCCAGCGACCCGGCTACAGCCAGCGACGCTCTTAAAATGCTGCACGAATTGCAAGTCCATCAGGTTGAGCTTGATCTTCAGCATGAACACATGAACGACGAACGACTGGAGATGGAGCAGGCCACGCTTCGTCTCGTTGAGATGTACGTTTTTGCGCCCATAGCTTATTTCATGGTCAGCAGCATTGGCCAGATTGCCGAGGGAAATTTGCAGGGCGCCCGCATGATGGGCGTGGAACGCGACGATTTGCAGGAACATAACATTACCCGTCTGGTGGACCCTGGTAGTCGTGCCGGGCTACTGGACATGCTGGAACTGATAAGTAGCAGCAGGTTGCCGCAGAGGTGTCAGGTTCAGGCGCTCGACACGACAAGACACAGGCGCCTGGATGTTATGGCAAGTGCCTCCCCAAGTGGTCAGCATTGCCTGGTTGCGGTCATTGAAGTGGCCAACGATCACTCACCAGCTCCGCAGGCCTTGAACTGAACTCATGTTTGATTCGGCCTGGTTACTTTCTCTTGGTTAGTCTCACCTCACCATGCACACCATAACCACTCGTTCACAAGCGTTGCTGCCCCGCTCTGCGGTGCTGGCCAACCGCTTGCTGGCGGTGATGCCGCATGATGCCCTTGACCGGCTTTTGCAAGACGCTGAAAAGGTCAAAGTGGTTGCTGGCGATGTGCTTTACAGCGCAGACAGCGATTTGACACATGCCTACTTTCCGGCCGATGTGATCGTCACGTTACTGCTGGAGTCCAGCGGTCGCCCCACCACAAAGGTGGCCATGGTGGGCCGCGAAGGTGTTGTTGGCGTGTCGGCCTTCATGGGTGGCGCGCCACCGCCTGGCCGCGCGGTGGTGCTGAACGATGGCAACGCTTTCAAAGTCCCTGCCGCCGCGCTAAAAGCTGAATTTGACCGTAACGGCCCGGCAATGCGCCTTCTGCTGCGGTTTACCCAGTCGCTGGTCACGCAAATGGCTCAAAGCGCCGTGTGTAACCGGCATCATCAGATTGAGCCGCAACTGTGTAGCTGGCTGCTGGCCATCATGGACCGTTTGCCAAAAGGGAACACGTTACCCGTCACGCAGGAAATGATTGCGGGCATGCTGGGCGTGCGCCGGGAAGGCATCAGCCAGGCAGCCGGAACTCTGCGTAAATCAGGACTGATTGACTTCCGCCGTGGCCGGATCTACGTACTTGACCGCCCTGGTTTGCTGGCCAAAGCCTGCGAGTGTTATGAGGTCGTCAAGCGCGAGACAGACCGCTTGCTGCCGGACCGCCCTGCTGCTTGATGCAGCCGCGCCCGGTGCGGCAATACGCACCGGCTAATCGCTAACTTGCGATGCGCGCATACTACTTTGGTTTAAACCCCCACCCGACGCCTCTCGCCTTCATGACTTCTGCTTCTGCTGGCCAAGCCGCTACTGCTGACACCCCTAACGCCACCCGCGTCATCGGCATTGGCGCATCTGCGGGCGGCCTGGCTGCACTTGAAGAATTTTTCAGGCAAGTTCCTTTGAAAAGTGGCGCGGCTTATCTGGTGGTGCAACACCTGGACCCAACCCAAAAAGCCATGCTGGCAGAGCTGCTGCAGCGCGTCACGCCGATGCCGGTACGCGAAGCACAAAACGGCAAGATGATTGAGCCTGACTGCGTGTACGTGATACCACCCAACACCGAGCTGTCTTTGAGCAACGGCCAGTTGCACCTGGACAAACCTTCAGTTCCACGCGGTCTGCGCATGCCCATCGATATTTTATTTTCGTCACTGGCCAGGGCCCAGGGCGATCGCGCCATAGCTGTGGTGCTGTCGGGCATGGGGACGGATGGCACACTGGGTCTGCAAGCCGTCAAGGCTTTGGGCGGCCTGATGGTGGTGCAGCAGCCAGATACAGCTCAGTTTGACTCGATGCCAAAGTCTGCAATTACCTCGGGTTGCGCCGACATCATTGCAGCGCCTGCCGCCTTGCCGGGGCTGATTTTTAAATACTTATCCCGCTTTGCGCCTGCCGGTCCAGCTAACCTGCCAGTTACGGGTTGTGCTACTTTGCCTGGGGGCCATAAGGTCGATTCACTGGACGATATTTTCAAACTGCTGCAAGACCGCACACGCCACGATTTTTCAAACTACAAGCCCAACACGCTCAACCGCCGCATCGAGCGACGCATGGCCATTCATGCACTTGAAACCCCGTCCCTGTATGCACAGTTTTTACGCAACAACCCGCAAGAAACCGATCTGCTGTTCAAGGAGCTGCTGATTGGTGTGACCAGCTTTTTTCGCGACCCGCTGGTCTGGCAGCAGCTGATTGATGTCACCCTTCCTGAATTGCTGGCGCGCCGAAAGCCGGGTGACACTTTGCGGGCCTGGGTCATAGGCTGCTCTACTGGCGAAGAAGCGTACTCGCTGGCCATGGCATTTGCCGAGGTGACAGACCGCATGACGCGGTACGGGGAGTGCAATCTGCAGATTTTTGCGTCTGACCTGAGCCCCGATGCGATTGCCACCGCTCGGCTGGGAAAATACCCGCTCGCCATCAGCGGTGTCGTGTCACCGGAACGGCTAAGCCAGTTTTTTACGCTGCGTGAGGGCAACTACCAGATAACCAAGCGCATTCGCGACTGCGTTCTGTTTGCGCAACACGACGTCATTTTGGACCCGCCGTTTACCAAACTTGATTTGCTATGCTGCCGTAATTTGATGATTTACTTTGATGCCACCTTGCAGCGGCGCTTGCTGCCGCTGTTTCATTACAGCCTGCGGACTGGTGGCGTAGTGCTGCTGGGCAGCTCAGAAACCATGGGGCGGTTTAACCACCTGTTCACCACGCTTGAATCAAAGCTGCGTCTGTATTTGCGCCAGGACAACGTCCCGGGCAGCAACCCGGAATTCCTGCTGAAGTCGCTTCCGTCCCTCACTCGAATAAAAAAGGAGCTGCCCGTGTCGCCATCTCTAACTCTTGAGATCAACCCCATTGACAGCCTTCAGGCGGCAGCTGACCGGGTTTTGCTGCAGGTTTACGCGCCTGCGGCGGTGGTGGTCAACAGCGCAGGAGACATTGTGTACATCAGCGGGCGCACCGGAAAATACCTGGAGCCAGCCGCAGGCAAGGCCAACTGGAACTTTTACGCGATGGCGCGCGAGGGGCTGCGTGCGCCGCTGGCAGCCGCCCTGAAGCTGGCCGCCACCCGGACCGAGGCTGTGCAGATGCCCCACTTGCAAACACAAATTTCCGATGCGTCGCAGATTGTTGACGTTACCGTGCAAGCCATTCGCGAACCCGCCGCCCTGAAAGACATGTTGATGATTGTGTTTCGCGATGTTGCGGTCATACCGACGGGCAGGAATAGGCGCAAATCAGAAGTGGCGCTGCAAACCAGTCACGCTACAGAAGTGCAGCAGTGCCGCGATGAAATTCAAACCCTGCGCGAAGAAACCCGGGCGTCCAAAGAAGAGCTGCAGTCAGCCAACGAAGAATTGCAGTCGACCAATGAAGAGCTGCAGTCGGCGAATGAAGAGCTGACCACGTCCAAAGAAGAAATGCAGTCCATGAACGAAGAGCTGCAAACCATCAACGCTGAAATGCACACCAAGCTGGACGACCTTGCCATGGCGCAAAGTGATTTGAAAAACCTGCTTAACAGCACCGACATTGCGATGCTGTTTCTGGACAAAAAATTAAACGTCAGGCGTTACACAGAGCGCGCATCCAAGATCATCAGTTTGCGGGAAAGCGATATTGGCAGGCCACTGAGCGATCTCACCACCAGCCTGCAGTACCCAACATTGCAGGACGACGCCAACGAGACGGTACGCACTCTGGTGATCACTGAAAAACAGATTTTGACCAGCGACGCTCGCTGGTTTTCGGTACGCATCATGCCCTACAGGCGCATTGACAACGTGATTGATGGCGCGGTTATCACGTTTGTCGATATCACCGAGACCAAAGCGCTGGAGTCAAGGTTACGCAAGGACTCGTCTACCTGACGATGAGCCGCATCTTCGGCTTACTTCATCGCACCAAACACCTTCTTCAAGATCGCGCTGCCCGTGCCCACCGGGTCGCGCCTGATTTTCATTTCCTCTTCTCCAATGATTAAATACAGGCCGTCAAGTGACTTGCCCGTCACGTACTGCTGAATGTTGGCATCTTCTTTTTTGACCAGACCGAAACCCGCAGCTTTGCCTGCAAATTCGTTGTACTTGTTGAGCAGGCCGACTTTCTCGGTAGCTCTGGTCACGATGGGTAAAAAAGTCACAGCTAGTGGCGCACGGGTTTTATCTGCAAAAAATGTTGTCATCGACGTTTCGCCACCCGCGAGAATATTTTTTGCATCCGTCACACTCATGTTTTTTACAGCGTCGACCAGCAAGGTTTTGCCCATCGGCACAGCCGCCTCGGCGGCGCGGTTCAGCGACAGCGTCAGTTCGTCGAGACGTTTGCCCTGCCCCAGGTTTTTAAGCAATCCGGCCACGTCATTCAGATAGCCCGGCAGCGGGATACGAACCTTGTCATTGCCAAAAAAGCCGTCAGTTTTACCCAGCAAAGCCACAGCGGCCAGCGCGCCTTTTTCAAGCGCAGTTTTTAACCCCGCGCTGGCGTCACTGTTAGAGATGCCCGCCAGGTCGCCCAGCGCCAAGGCTTGTGCGTGCTGGTAAGTAAAGCCCAGCAGCGCGCCGATGACGCTGATGCTGGCCTGATTGAATCGTCTGCGCTGCATGTTTGAACTCTCCGTAATGAAAACTCGGTTCAGTATGCCGGATTGATGCGCAGACTTTGTCAATGTTTGCATTGCAAAGCGCTGGTAATGCGGATAAGCGTGCACATTGCGCATAAGCCGCCTTATGTTGCCAACACGGCAGAAAGGTCTGTTTTGCATCAAAACAGACCTTTTCAAGCATTAAATCGAGCTTAAGCCCAACGAATACGGGCGCAAGCAGCTCTGTATTTAGTAGCAGATAAATACTACAGCTTGGCCTGGAAGTCGTCGTGGCAGGCTTTGCAGGTGGCTGCAGTTGCGCCAAAAGCTGTTTTCAGGGCGTCGGCATTGCCTGTTTTAGCGGCGGCGGACAGCTTGACGCTTTCAGCGATGAACTTGTCGCTGTATTCTTTGGCTTTGGCTGGTTGTGCGAAGAGCTCTGCTTTGGCGCGCGTAGGAATGGCACCCTTGTCAGTGCCTGGGCCAAACGCAGCCCAAGGCAATTTGGCCATTTCGGCGACGATGTCTGCATTCTCGGAAGCAACTTTTGCATCAAACGGGACGCGGCCATTGACCATGGCACCGATACGGCCGAAGTGGGTGCCTATGACGCTCAGGGAGCTTTGGCGGTATTTAATAGCGTCTTCAGGCTTGGCGAACTGGGCCGAAGCGGAGGCGGTAAAAGCAACTAGGGCGGCTGCAGTAGCGATGCAGGCAAAAGCTTTCATGCAAATTCCTTCTGAGTTTATAAAATTAAAATCTTGGTTAGGCGGTGTAGATAACAGCCTGTCCCTGAAGTTTGGAGTTTAGCGAAGTTTGTTACGTTCCGCAGTATTCTTGGCTACAAGGGAAAGCCCTGACGAACCGGTGCGTCCATTTCGCCAACCGCCAGCATAAATTGTCGTCAAAAACCATTAGACAGCCAGGAGCACACTTGAACTTTTCCTCATCATCGAGCCCATCTCACACCGTCCGCATCTGGGACTTGCCCACACGGGTTTTTCATTGGACGCTCGCGCTGTGCATTGCTGGCCTTTTTGTTACGGGCAATGTCGGCGGCAATGCGATGGTTTGGCACTTTCGCATCGGGTTGACTGTGCTGGCACTGTTGCTGTTCAGGCTGGTTTGGGGGCTGGTGGGTGGACGCTGGTCGCGCTTTGCAACCTTTATCTATTCGCCGCGCAGCATCATCAATTACTTCAACGGTCGTGGCAAACCGGAGCATTCTGTTGGCCACACTCCGGCCGGGGCGGGCTCGATATTTGCGTTGTTGGCGGTTTTATTGGCGCAAGTGGGAAGCGGCCTTATCAGTGACGATGAAATTGCATCCGCCGGACCGCTGGTACGGTTTGTGTCCGGTGCGACAACCAATCTGGCCACCAACTATCACAAAAATATCGGTATGTGGATTATTGTGGGGCTGGTGATTTTGCACATCGCGGCGATTGTGTTTTACCTGTGGCGTAAGCAAAACCTGGTCAAACCCATGCTGCACGGCAACAAGCAATTGCCCATGGTCATGCCAGCATCCACGGACAACGCTGGCACTCGCATCACGGCGTTGGTCATATTCGGTATTTGCGCCACTTTTGTAGGCTGGGTTGCACAACTTGCCGGTTAAACCCTTAAAAATTCTTTACTTGCAGTACGAGACCAAAAATGACACAAAAATTTGTTTCGCTGTATAAATTATAAGGTGATGTGGGGTGCAAGAATTGGTTACACCGCCTTGTCGTTGCAGGCTTGGCAATATTGTTGTCTTTGACCACTACTTGGGCTGCAGGTAAGTGTATGTCAGCCCGCAAAAAGATGGCAATAAAACTAGCGCTGGCGCTGGCGCTGGTGAAATCGTCAATAGTTACTACACCCCGGCCAGTGGCAGCGACAGCGCAGGCGTTTTGCCAACCATCGCCCTGAGCAACGCCCATGGCGCATCAGGTGCTTTTGCTACCGGCGACATGGCGCTTATTTACCCCCTAGACCACCGTTGCCATCCCCACCAGCACCAGCTTGGGTATTACCAAAACTAACAGCGTCAGCACACTAATGTCAGGCACGACCACCTGCTACACAATCACTGTTTTAAATGACGGTCCGGGAGCTGCTGACGGCAGCATGGTTAAAGATCCGGTCAGCGCCGGGCTGCGTTGCACATCAGTTACCTGAATCGGTAATGGCGGTTCAATTTGCCCCGTTGATCCAATTTCAACAGCAGCATTGCAGGGAACTGGTTTAAGTCTGGATACTTTCCCGGCAACTTCTGATTTCGCTTTTTGCGTTATTTGTGGTGTGACTGCGACTGGGCTTTGACGCAGGTCGCGGACTGCTCTCTGTCTGTATAGTAAGAGCCTGCTTGACCACCTATTGTTATCGTGAAGCCTCCCCACATCCAACTTGTTAGACCCGTCACGCCTGACCAATTTAAGGCAACCCGTCAAATTTTTCAGGAATACGCGCTGCAGCTGGGTGTTGACCTTTGTTTTCAAAACTTTGATGCGGAACTGGAGACCTTGCCTGGCGACTATGCCGAACCAGAAGGCGCACTTCTGCTAGCGATGGTGGATGGCGAGTTGGCAGGCTGTTGCGCACTGCGACCACTGACATCAACCGACTACCCAAATGCCTGCGAAATGAAGAGACTGTACGTCAGGCAAAGCCATCGTCGGCTGGGCTTGGGCAGGCAATTAGCAGAGGCGATTCTGGATGCGGCGCGGGTGGTGGGCTACCATCATGTGCTGTTGGACACTCTGAGCGAGATGGAGTCTGCCCGGGCTTTGTATGAAGACTTGAACTTTGAAGAAATACCGCCGTATTACCATAATCCGTTAGCAGGCGCTCACTACCTTAAAGCCAGCCTGTAAATCAAGCTGCAGTTCAACAAAATCCGGCGCAATCCGCTCCTGATTCAATACCGCGCTTACTTCGGTATTTAAGCCTTGGCTTGTGCCAGCAACGTTGCCGCATCACTGACTTCAAACTTGCCGGGGGCGTCAACATTCAGGCTGGCGACTTTACCGTCTTTGATAAGCATCGAGTAGCGGTTGCTTCTCAGGCCCATGCCACGTGCTGTCAAATCTAACGTCAAACCCGTGGCTTGGGTGAAAGCAGCACTGCCGTCGGCCATCATCCGAACCTTACCGTCGGTTTTCTGGTCGCGTGCCCAGGCACCCATGACAAAGGCATCGTTCACGCTAACGCACCAGATTTCGTCCACACCAGCAGCTTTGAAGTCGGCCACATGCTCGATAAACCCTGGCACATGTTTGGCCGAGCAGGTGGGTGTGAATGCACCAGGCAATGCGAACAGGGCAATGGTTTTGCCGACAATGGCTTTGCTCACATCCACCGCATTCGGGCCAATACTGCAACCATTGCCTTCAACTTCTGAAAACTCCATCAGCGTGGCTGTGGGAAGGGTGTCGCCTACTTTGATCATGGAATACGCCTGTTAGGTGAATCGGAGAACTACATTACAAACAAAAACGGCTCACATGGTGAGCCGTTTTTTTTAAAACCTTGCGAAGTTCAAGTCAGGGTAAGCAAACTTAAACGACGGCAGCCTTCTCAACCAAACGGGTCACAACCCAGTTTTTGGTCTTGGAGATCGGACGGCTTTCGGTGATTTCAATCACGTCGCCAGACTTGTACTCGCCTTTTTCGTCATGCGCATGGTACTTACTTGATAGTGACACGATCTTGCCGTACAGCTCATGCTTGACGCGGCGCTCTACCAGAACCGTCACGGTTTTGGCACGCTTGTCGCTCACCACTTTGCCGATCAAGGTGCGCTTGAGGGACTTCTTAACTGCAGCAGTTACTTCAGTCATCATTTGGCTCCTTGTTTCGAGAGGGTCTCGGTCAGAATAGTCTTGGCGCGAGCGATCGAGCGGCGTGTGGACCGCAGCGTCGATGTATTGTTCAGTTGCTGCGTAGCCTTTTGCATGCGCAGACCGAAATGGGCCTTTTGCAATGCTTTGACTTCGGCTTTCAATCCAGCAACGTCTTTTTGGCGAAGTTCAGTTGTTTTCATTTCTTTGGTTTCCTGATCACTGACCAATCATGCGAGCCACAAAAGTGGTGCGCAACGGCAACTTGGCTGCTGCCAGCGTGAAAGCTTCACGGGCCAGTGCTTCAGGAACCCCGACGATTTCAAAAACGATCTTGCCGGGCTGAATTTCAGCCACGTAATACTCTGGATTACCTTTACCGTTACCCATACGCACTTCTGCAGGCTTTTGGGAAATTGGCTTGTCCGGAAAGACGCGGATCCAGATACGCCCACCACGCTTGACGTGACGCGAAATCGCACGGCGTGCGGCTTCGATTTGACGTGCCGTCAGGCGGCCACGGTCAGTACATTTCAGACCAAAATCGCCGAAAGCGACCGAGCTGCCACGAGTGGCAACGCCGGTGTTACGGCCTTTTTGTTCCTTGCGGTATTTTCTACGTGCAGGTTGCAGCATTTATATTCTCCGTTGTTCTGACTGATTACTCAGTCTTGGCACCGTCAGCTGCTGCAGCTGGCGCGGCTTTACGGACGCGCTTAACGGTGGATTTCGGGGCTTCGCTACCAGGAGTTGTGCCCCCAGTTGCTTCAGCCGGCTTGTCGCTGCCATCAGCGGGTGCAGTGTTGGTGCCCATTGGCGCACGGGGAGCGCGAGCTCCGCGTGGTGCTGCAGGACGATCACCACCTGGGCCACTAGGACGCTCGGTGCGGTCACCTGGTCGTGCATCGCGGCGTGGGCCGCGTGGCTTGCGTTCGTCATCTGGCGGTACATCAATCATGCGGGCGCCTGGTGAATCACCACGACCCAATGTGTCGCCTTTGTAGACCCAGACCT
>JAYVEE010000197.1:0-4035 GCA_043749005.1 Polaromonas sp.
CACCCGCCAGAAGGATGTCGCCTTCCTGCCCACCACGTTTGTTGAAGAAGTGCGTTTTGCAGTCAAGGCCAACTCCAACATCACCGCGATTGCCCAACTGAATGGAAAAAACGTGGCAACCACCACGGGTACAACGTCAGTACAAACGTTGCGTAAAAACGAGCGCGCCACGGGCGTTGATTTTAAAGAAGTGTTTGGCAAAGACCACGCCGACAGCTTTTTGCTGCTCGAGTCAGGCCGTGCAGATGCTTTCGTGATGGACGGCGCCATTTTGGCTGGCAACATCGCCACTTCAAAGAATCCGGCCGATTTTAAAATCGTTGGTGAAGTGCTGAGCGTAGAACCCATTGCGATCATGATCCGCAAGGACGATGCCGCATTCAAGAAAATTGGCGACGATACCGTTAAAGAAATGATGAAGTCGGGCGAAATCGCCAAACTGTGGGACAAGTGGTTCATGCAGCCCATCCCGCCGAAAAACACCCGTGTAGGTTACGCGCCCAGCGAAAGCACCAAGGCTGCCTGGAACGCACCTAACGACAAGCCCATGGAAGACTACGCTAAAAAGTAATCCAGGCGATCTGTTTTTTTGGTAAAACTCAGGCCTCGCAATTGGTTTCAATTTGCGGGGCTTGTTGTTTTGCAAGGTGTTTGTATGGGCGATTGAATAACAACAATCTGGAGTCGTTATGAACTGGGACTGGAAAGTATTTTTAAACGACGATGGCAGTGGTCGTACTTACCTGCAATGGATGTTTGATGCCTGGGGCTGGACGCTGGCTGTCGCTGGTGCGTCGTGGGTGGTGGCCATGGTGGTGGGACTGATGTTTGGCACGCTACGCACCTTGCCCAACAGCCCGGTCTTGAGCCGCATCGCCAATGCCTGGGTCGAGTTGTTTCGCAATATTCCGTTGTTGGTTCAGATTTTTATCTGGTATTTTGTGATTCCCAAAATTTTCCCGCCCATGAAGGAAGTACCAGGTTTTGTACTGGTGGTTTTTGCACTCGGGTTTTTTACCTCTGCACGCATTGCCGAGCAGGTCAGGGCAGGTGTACAGGCTTTACCGCGCGGCCAGCGCTACGCGGGCATGGCGATGGGTTTTACAACTGCGCAAACTTACCGGTACGTGATTTTACCAATGGCGCTGCGGATTATTATTCCGCCAATGACAAGCGAATCCATGAACCTGCTGAAAAATTCTTCAGTCGCGTTTGCAGTGTCCATTGCGGAGTTGACGATGTTCGCCATGCAGGCGCAGGAAGAGACCTCGCGGGGCATTGAAATTTACCTGGCTGTCACCGTTTTGTACGCGGCGTCAGCATTTGCCGTCAACCGGATTTTTGCCCTGATTGAAAAGAAAGCGCAAATCCCTGGTTATGTGATGGCTGGCGCATCGGGCGGGGGACATTGATATGTTGGGCTTAGACATGAGTTTTTTGAACTGGGAGATCATCTCTAAGTTCGTGATCAAAGGCTTCTGGTTCAGCATTCAGCTCACCATCATCTCGACCATCGGCGGCATTATTTTGGGCACCATTTTGGCGCTGATGCGTCTGTCTGGCAAAGCCTGGCTTGCCACGCCTGCCACTATTTACGTCAACGGCATGCGTTCGGTACCGCTGGTGATGGTAATTTTGTGGTTTTTTCTGTTGGTACCAGCCGGGTTTTACGCGTTGATTCCGGGTGGGGCCAACAACCGGGCAGAAATTTCAGCCATCATTACCTTTGTGGCGTTTGAGGCTGCGTATTTCAGCGAGATCATGCGAGCGGGTATTCAGTCCATCTCGCGCGGGCAGGTCAACGCCGGGCGCGCATTGGGCATGACCTATGCGCAAAACATGAAATTGATTGTGTTGCCGCAAGCGTTTCGCAACATGGTGCCAATTTTGCTGACACAAACCATTATTTTGTTCCAGGACACCTCGCTGGTGTATGCAATTGGTGCTTATGACTTGCTCAAGGGTTTTACCACTGCAGGCAAAATTTACGGCCGCACTGAAGAGGCTTATCTGTTGGCCGCCGTGGTGTATTTTGTAATGTGCTTCGGCTTGTCGTATCTTGTCAAGCGGCTGCAACACAAGATCGCCATCATTCGATAAAAACCCTGCCAAGCAGTGACGACTTAACGAAAAGAATTGGAAAAAAGATGGCCATGATTGAAATGAAAGAAGTGTCGAAATGGTACGGCACGGTGCAGGTGTTGAGTGACTGCACCACCAGCATTAACAAGGGTGAAGTGGTGGTGGTGTGCGGCCCATCAGGCTCTGGTAAGTCCACCCTGATCAAAACCATCAATGCGCTGGAACCGTTCCAGAAAGGCCAGATTTTTGTTGATGGCCAGGCTGTGCATGACCCAAAAACCGACCTGCCTAAGCTGCGTAGTCGGGTTGGTATGGTGTTTCAAAACTTTGAACTCTTTCCACATTTAAGCGTGACAGAAAATCTGACGCTGGCGCAAATGAAGGTGCTGGGTCGCAAGCCTGACGAAGCCAAGGCACACGGGCTGAAATACCTGGACCGCGTGGGCCTGATGCTACACAAGGACAAGTTCCCGGGTCAACTTTCAGGTGGCCAGCAGCAGCGCGTAGCCATTGCCCGTGCCTTGAGCATGGACCCGATTGCCATGCTGTTTGACGAACCAACTTCGGCACTTGATCCAGAAATGGTCGGCGAAGTACTTGACTGCATGATGGACCTTGCCAAAGAAGGCATGACCATGATGGTGGTCACACACGAGATGGGTTTTGCCAAAAAAGTCGGTAGCCGCGTGATTTTCATGGATGTGGGCGGCAAGATTCTTGAAGACTGCTCAACCGACGAGTTCTTCAAACACCCAGAAAACCGCCAGGCTCGCACCAAGGATTTCTTGAACAAGATTCTTGCGCATTGAACGGAAGGCTTTGCCCCGAAGCTTCTTCTCCGCCCCCTCAGGGTGCGCAGCTGGGAGCTCGGCAAAATCGGTTCTGCGGCGTCCTTGGCTAACAGCCTGAGCCTCCATGACGCAGCGACAATAGCTGCATGACCCAAATAACGATCACCCGCCCGGACGACTGGCATCTGCACGTGCGTGACGGCGACGCGCTGCATACCGTGGTGCCGCACACCGCAGCGCAATTTGCTCGCGCGATCATCATGCCCAACCTGCGCCCACCCGTCACGACGGCAGAACAGGCACTGGCCTACAAAAGCCGTATTCTGGCCGCTGTACCTGCCGGCGTGGCGTTTGAACCGTTGATGACGCTGTACCTGACTGACAACCTGGCCCCAAGTGAAATCAGACTTGCCAGAGAGGCAGGCGTGGTCGCAGTCAAGCTCTACCCGGCTGGCGCCACCACCAACAGCGACGCAGGCGTGACCGATCTGCGCAGCACCTACAAAACGCTGGAGGCCATGCAAAAGGAGGGCTTGCCGCTGCTGGTGCATGGCGAAGTGACGTCGCCCGAGATTGATCTGTTTGACCGCGAGGCCGTTTTTATTGACACACAGCTTATCCCCCTGCGCCGTGATTTCCCAGAGCTCAAAATCGTGTTTGAGCACATCACGACAAAAGAAGCCGCAGATTATGTTCGTGATGCTGATGGCTACACAGCTGCCACCATCACCGCACACCACTTGCTGTACAACCGCAACGCAATTTTTACCGGCGGCATCCGGCCACACTACTACTGCCTGCCAGTTCTTAAACGTGAAACACATCGCCTTGCGCTGGTTGAGGCCGCCACCAGCGACAACCCAAGATTTTTCCTGGGTACCGACAGCGCCCCGCACCCCGCACATTTGAAAGAACATGCCAGCGGCTGTGCGGGCTGCTACACCGCGCACGCTGCGCTGGAACTCTACGCCGAGGCCTTTGAAGCAGCGGGCGCATTGCATAAACTGGAGGCTTTTGCCAGTTTCAACGGTGCTGACTTTTACGGTTTGCCGCGCAACGCGGGTACGGTCACACTCAAAAAGGAAAGCTGGACGCCGCCTGAGAGTTTTGCGCTTGGCGAAGGTCAACTTAAGCCGTTGCGCAGTGGAGAGCAGCTGGCTTG
>JAYVEE010000198.1:0-12637 GCA_043749005.1 Polaromonas sp.
CAGCATTCCAGATTTCGCCCCTTAGAGATAGGGTGTGGTTTGTGGATCGCTTACGAAGCAGGGAAGGTTCAGACAGGAGAGTGGCGGTCATGTAAGTTCAGGAGTTGCGTAGGGTCGTCTCGATCGCCAAGCCGATGGCGAACAGTCGACGGTCGTGCAGGTGCAGGGCTGCGAGCATGAGACCAACGGAGGCCTCACTAGGCAGGTGGCATGGCAGCGATATTGAGCAACCATCCAGGAAGTTGATGAGGGTCGGGTTGCGCAGGACCAGAAGGTTGGTTGCGCTGTAAACATCAACTGCGGCAGCCGTCTCGGCCAGCTTGGGCGCAACCACTGGCACAGTGTGCATGACCATCGTGTCGTGGTCCACCATCAAGGCTTGAACTTCTGCGATCCAGGCCGTACGCGCCTGAAGCACGTCGATGTAGTCGGCCGCCGACATGTCCTTGCCGCGCATTGTGCGCGAGCGCACGAGAGGATCGTACCGGTCGCCCGATAGTTCGATGAAGCTACGATGCCAGGCCCAGCCCTCCGCCGCCACCATGTCGCCCTTGGCGTTGATCGAGTCCAACCGCGCGAATGCGGGCACTGGCATTTCCTGCACCACCACGCTGGCCGCCGACAGCCGGGTCAGCGTGGCATCGAAGCGGCGGGATACGTCGGCGTCCATGCCGTCCAGCGCCATGCCATCGGCCACCGACACGGCGGCGCCAGACGAGGAGCCGCCGGTGATACGTCCGGTGGCGCGATCCCAGGGATTGAGCGGTGTTCCATAGTGGGGGTTGATGCCCAAGCCCAAGAAGGCGAATGAAAGAAGCCAAGGACTAGCCGAATTGTTAATAACACCAGAGTATTGACGTCGAGGGGGTGCGGCATAAACCAGTCCAAGATTTCTGCTGCACCCCCTTGGTCAAATTGGCCTCCGCGCCAAGACAAGTGGGCGGCCGGTCCCACCTAAGAGAGTCATTGCGGATGTACGGCCTAGAGCCGCTGCTGACCAAACAGCAGTTCCAGCACGCTAGCGATGGCTGTGGTGTCCTTTATTGCGCACGGAACATCCGCAATACCGCTGATGAAGCGATACGAGGCGCATAAAGAAGTGTCCTCGCTACTTAGCCGTTTTGCGTTGCAGCAAACAACTTCCGCAAGTGGTTCCCCGACGTGGTGGGTGCATATTTTGGCGGCGCATCTGGCACCAGACTGACGATTTCAGCGTCGTAATTCGGATTATGAAAAAACACCAGCGATTGCCTGCGGCTGCCTGCACCAGCGTTAGCGGGCGGGTTCACAACTCGATGCAACGTAGATACCCAGGTGTCGTTGGTCCACAGTGCCAGCAGATCGCCGATGTTGACGATAAAGCAGTCTGCGGCGATGGAAACGTCTACCCATTGGCCTACGGCATTGCACACCTGCAAGCCACCGGGTTTGTCTTCAGCCGCCAAGATGGTGAGGCTTCCGTAATCCGAATGCGCCCCGGCGCGGATCTGCCCCGGCATGGGCGCTGTGAGCTGTTCCGGGTAGTTGCGTACCCGCAGGCGGCTGATATGCCGGTCAATCAGGTTGTCGAAATGTCTCTCGGGCAAATCTAGAGCGACTGCAAAAATGCGCATCAGCGTTTGTGCCAACTCGCCCATCGCGCGGTAGTAGGCGATGTAAGCATCTTGTAGCCCCACAGGATTTTCAGGCCAGATATTGGGCGCGAAATGTTTGCCCGCTTCAGGCGCAGATGCATAGCCAGCAGGCAGCTCATCTACCGGGCCGATCATCAGGCTTTCATTCAAGTCGCTGCCATACGCAGACGGGTCACGCGAGCGGGCCAGCGACTCTTCATCAAGCCCGATGTAGCCCCGCGCCACGTCTTTTGCTGGGCGCGCAACGCGCTGTTTTTCAACCAATGGTAAGTCAAAAAAATCGCACGATACGCGGCGTACGGTGGCCATCAGCTGGCTGCTGACCCCGTGGCCCTGAATTACCAGAAAGCCTATGTCCCGGCAAGCCTGGTCAACCGCTTTGGCAACCGCCAGTTTGTCTGCGGCACTGCCGTGCGTGAAGGGCGCAATGTCAATGATGGGAACATCAAGAAGTTTCATTTCGGCAGTTTCACAATTGATAGTTTCGAATAAAAATTCAAACCAGCGCATCACCGCCGTCGACCAACACGGTTGATCCGGTCGCAAAACGGTTGGTGGCGACAGACAAAATAGCTTCGGCAATATCCGACGGCTGGGCCACTGTGCCCACTGGCAATCGCGCGCTCATGTCCGCAAATTTTTGCGCCTGCCCCACTGGCCCCAAACGCTCCCACAGTGGCGTTTCGGTGGTGCTGGGCGATACCGTGTTGACTCGAATCGGGGCCAGCTCAAGCGCCAAACCACGTGCCAGCGCCTCAATAGCCGCATTGATTGCACCCTGAAGAACAGCCGTCTTGCTGGGCCGAATGCTGTACACCCCGGATACAAAAACAAGTGAGCCACCCGGGCAAAATTTGGCGTAACGACTGACGTGGTACGCACCCCAAAACTTGTTTTGCATGGCGGCTTGCGCATCGTCAAGCGGCAATGCGCGCACGGAGCCAACGCTTGTCGATGAACCCGCCATAACAACATAGTCCCAGGCATCATGCTGCGCAAAAAACGCAGCCACTGCCTGCGCGTCCACCACGTCCAGCACCGACGCGCTTGCGCCAGTGGGCAGGCGCTGCAAAGCGGCCTCCAGTTTGCCCGGCGAGCGCGCGGCAAGGGTGACGTGTGCGCCTGCCCTCAAAGCCAGCGCCGCAGTGGCTTCACCAATGCCAGAGCTGCCGCCAATGACCAAAACACGGGTATTTTTTAAACGTTCAAACATATGGCGCAGTGCTTTACTTTTCACCCAGATAAGCTTGGGCCAGCGTGTTGTCAGCCGCGATGTCAGAGGCAGTTCCCTGGGCCACAATTCGCCCGCCTTCCATTACATAAGCCCTGTCCGCCAGCGCCAGGGCCAGCCCGGCCATCTGGTCGACCAGTAACAGCGTCATGCCGCCGCGCCGCATGTCCACCATCGATACGAACAACTCGGCAATCACCTTGGGTGCCAAGCCAAGCGATGGTTCGTCGAGCAGCAAGATGCGCGGCCTCGACATCAGTGCCCGGGCAATGGCCAGCATCTGCTGCTCGCCACCCGACAGCAAGCCTGCGCGCTGGTGCAGCCTTTCACGCAGGCGGGGAAAGCGCACCAGCATGGTTTCAACCTTCGCGTCACGATCTTCAGGGTACAAAAAAGCGCCGAGACGAATGTTGTCAAGCACACTCAGCTCAGGGAAAACCTGGCGACCTTCTGGCACCAGCACCATGCCCCAGGCCACCACGTCTTCAGCACCGGCCTGCGTCACTTCACGTCCTTCAAGGTGAATGCCGCCTTGCACCGGGCGATGCAGGCCCGCCAGCGAGCGCATCAAGGTTGACTTGCCCGCACCGTTGGCACCCAGCAGGGCAATGACCTCACCGCGCCTGACCTGCAAATCAACCGAATGCAGCACCGGATCACCGCCGTAGCCCGCCACCAGGGCATTGACGCCGAGCATTTCAAATGCGGACTTGTGCGCAGGTTTTTCAGGGTCGGCCGCAGGGCTTGCCTTTGTATCGTCCAGCAAGGTCTCACCCAGATAGGCCTGGCGCACCGCCGGATTCGACTGCACCTCGGCCGGTGTACCCAAAGCCAGCCGCTGCCCTGCGTCCAGTACCAGGATGTGGTCCGATATATCCATCACCAGCGTCATGTCATGCTCAACCAACAGCACGGTGATACCCGCGTCTGCAATGCGCCGCAACAGCGTTGCCAAGCTGGCCTTGTCCTCGCGCGACAACCCTGCGGCGGGCTCGTCGAGCAACAGCGCATCAGGGTCAAGCGCCAAGGCTCTGGCAATCTCCACAAGGCGGCGATCGACATGCGCCAGGTTGGCAGCGGGCTCATCAAGGCGGCCCTGGTAGCCGCAGTAGTTGAGCAGTGCATGGGCACGCTTGCGTGCACCCGCAGAACGCAGATGGGCCGAGCCCAGCAACCCGCCCAATTTACCCCGGCACATCGCCAGCAACACGTTGTCGGCAACACTGAGCGTGTTGAAAAGCAGTGATGTCTGGTAAGTGCGCGCCACACCGCGCCGGGCAATCTGCATCGCTGACTGACCCGCGAGCATATGGCTGCCAAGGGCAAAGCTGCCCAGCGTGGGGGCGTAAAAGCCGCTGAGCATATTGAGCGCCGTAGACTTACCGGCACCGTTGGGCCCGATCAGACTGGTGACGCCTGCGGAGGCTGCAGTAAAACTCAAGTCACTGACCGCATTCACACCGCCGAACTGTTTGCCCAATCCCTGCGCCGACATCGGCAGGCGCACCCGATCGGGCAGGGCGACGGCTACTGCAGCATGGCGGGTCTCGGGTTGCGGGGCTTGCGTCCACCAGCGCTGCCGCAGACTTTCCCAAAAGCCAACGATACCTGTGGGCGCAACCCAAAGCACGATCAGCAGCAAGGCACCGAAGAAAAGCAGTCGGTATTCCTCAAGGCTGGACAGCAGCTCGGGCAGCAGCCCCACCACCAGCGCGCCCGCGATCGGTCCCATCGCCGTGCCCGTGCCGCCTAGCATCAACACCAGCACAAACAAAATGGATTGCCCAAAGCCAAAGGTCTGCGGCGTGATCATGCCCGACAACGGTGCAAACAAAGCGCCTGCTGCACCAGCGCAAAGTGCAGATACGGCAAATGCAGTGGTCTTGATGAGTACCGGATTCAGACCGACAGACTCTGCTGCGGTTTCCGAATCACGCACCGCCCGCATCGCCGCTCCCCAGGTGCCGCGCGACAGCCAGACAAACCCGGCCAGCGCCACCCCCACGGTTAACACTGCAATCACCGCCACGGCTCTTTCACCTTGAACAAAAGAGCCCAGCGCCGGTGCTGCAATACCCATGATGCCGTTTTGCCCGCCTGTCAGGCTGCGCAGCTCGACGATGCTGTTCTCCACCACAAATCCAAAGGCTATCGTGACCATGGCGAGATACGGCCCTTTGACCCTGACCGCAGGCAGCGCCAGCAGCGCGCCGCAAGCTGCAGCCAACAGCGCAGCCGCTGGCCAGGCCAGCCAGAAGCTGATGCTCAGTTTGGTCGTCAGCAGTGCCATGGTGTAGGCACCAATCGCGTAAAAGCCGACATGCCCCAGAGACACCTGACCGGTCAACCCCATCAGCACATTTAAACCGATACCCACCAATGCAAAAAGCGCTACGTTGGTCAACACAAAAACAAAGTAGGCGTTAACGTTAAGGGCCAGGACACAGCCAAGCAAGACCAAAGCCATGATAAGCAGGATCTGGCGCGGCGAGCCAAGACCGGCGAAGCGCTTACTCATACCTTTTTGACTTCAGTCCGGCCAAACAAGCCACTGGGCCGCCAGGCCAGCACCGCAATCACCAGCGCAAAAGTGATGATCTGGGTATAGCCCGAACCCAGCGTAGATGTCACCAGCGCCTCGACCAAGCCAAATAACAACCCGGCCAGCATCACCCCCCAAGCGCTGGTAATACCACCCAAAATAGCGACTGCAAAAGCCTTTAGGCCAAACAGCGTGCCCATGTCGGCGTTGACATTGAACAGCGGCGCAATCAATACCCCAGCAGTGCCTGCAAATAAGGCCGACAGTGCAAAAGAAACCGCAATCACGCGTTTGATGGGAATACCCATCAAACGCGCAGAAGACTTGTTTTGCACCACTGCCAGCATGCCGGTGCCCCAACGGGTGCGCCGCGACAGCGTGTGTAAAATCGCGGACAGGGCCAGTCCGACCAGCGGAATCAGCACCTGTAGCGGATAAACACCCAAACCCAAATCGCCAATTAATATCGGTACTTGCGCCAGCGGCGATGGCAGGCTGCGCGGCTCTTTTCCGAAGGTGAAAAGCACCAGGTTGTCCACCACAATACCGAGCGCCACTGTCGCCATCAACCAGGCATCAGAGCCTTGATTGACGAAGGGGCGCACTGCAAAAAATTCAACTGCTAGCCCGTATAGTGCGCACAATATAAGCGCCAAAATAATGGCCAGCCACATCGGCCAGCCTAGTGTTTTGGCAAAAGCAAAAGTCAGCACAGCGCCCAGCATCATGGAACTGCCCTGGGCAAAGTTGACGGTACCTGACACTGCATAGGTGATGTAAAAACCCAGCGCCATCAAGCCGTACATGCTGCCTAGCCCCAAGCCGCTGATCACTGAAGAAAGTATCAAAATCCAAACTCCGTCAATGCGTGTGGCCTGCGACTCATAGAATCAGGGCATTATTTGGTGACGACAGCAGGCACGATCTGGTTGTCAATGAACTGCGCCCAAACGTAGTCAGCCGAGCTCAGTGCATCGTGTTTAGCTTCTGTGAAGGGTTTCACGTAGGTCTTGATCAAGCCATCGTATTTTTCAATTTTGTAAAAGCCCTGGCGAATCGCATCGCCGTTGGTAGAGCCTGCAGCGTTAATCGCCATTGCCGCCAGGTGCATGCTGTCATAGGCATTGGCAACACCTACTGCTGGCGTGATGTCGCCCGGGCCTTTGACGCCCGGGTATTTGGTCATCATGGTTTTAATGACCTGATCACCTACTTTGGATTGCTTGCCAAAAAAGCTGTAGGTCTGCACAAAATGCACGTTCTTGCCGCTCGGGCCAGCCAGCTCGGTAAAGCGCCCACCCGCCGGGCCCCAATGCGAAACAATCGGCACCTTCCAGCCCATGCGGTCAAGCGACTTGACCACCTGTGCCGATGGCCCAACGTTGGCGACCAGAAAAAGCGTGTCTGCACCGGCAGCCTTCAAGCGCGACAGCTGGGGCACCATATCAATGTCGTTGCCCTCAAACTTCTCGACGCCGACGGCGGTCATGCCCTTGGCGGTCAACGCGGCCTTGAGTCCTTTTTCGTTGGACTCGCCCCACGGGTTGTTGATCAAAATCATTCCTGGCTTGGTGGATTTGAAGTTCTTTTGTGCGTAGTCAAGCATGCCCACATCGACCAGTTCATCCACGGCTGATACCCGAAAAGCGTAGTTGGGTGTAGCCCCATTTTTAGTGATGGCTGTACCCGCAGCCCATGGCACCATGAAAGGCATCTTTTCCTGGTTCATCAAGGGCACCATGGCCATCGACACCGGCGTGTCCAAGCCGCCGATGATCAAGGCTACTTTTTCCTTGAAGATCAATTCACGCGCAGCCACCACGCCCTTGGCGGGGTTGGACTCGTCATCGCGGCGCACAAGCTCCAGCTTGCGCCCTCCCAGAACGCCGCCCTTCGCGTTAACTTCATCAATGGCAATTTGCAAGCCACGCGTGATGGCCTCGCCCGCTAACGCAGATTGACCAGACAGTGCCGTCACCAAACCTATCTTCACAGGATCAGCCGACTGGGCTTGACAGGTGCCAGCAAAAGCGAGAGCAGCAACGTAAGCCAAAGTCGTGCGCCTGGCCGCTTGAAAGTGCAGATGTGTCATGAGGTTTTTCCAGGTTGGGGTAAATTGAAAATCAGCAGATTGCAACTTCAAAACACCCTGCAAACTCCATGCCACAGACAGACGGCGGCACATGTCTTGCTGAAGGCTACGGCACAATCCGTTCATTCCAACTTCGCACCACGTCGGTGCCAACAGACACCAGAACAACATGAAAAATGCCCCAAAAGACAGCACAGTAGATAAAGCTGGATTAATGCTCAGCCCTGCCGATTTGGTTAATGAATACCTGCGCATTCTGATGATTCCTGATCCGGCTGGCGTGAAGCATTTTGTATCGCCCGATCTGCACATACGCTTTACCGGGAACCGGGCGATGCGTTCCCCGGCTGATTGTTCGGCGTTTAACGCCAGCCGCTACTGTTGGGTAAAAAAGAAAATTGAAAAAACAGAAGTCGTCTCAAACGGCAGTGATGCCGCAACGGTTGTCTACAGCCTGGGAACACTCTACGGCGAGTGGCCCGACGGTACGCCCTTTGAGGGCAATCGCTACGTTGACCGCTATGTTGTCAGCCACGGGCTGATCACCGAGATGGACGTCTGGAACGACAGTGCCGAATGGCTAATGGTGCACGCAGGCCTGGCAAAGCTTTAAAGATAGCCATGGCACTTCAATACCCGGGCACGCTGCCCACCCACAACCGTTTTGACTATCAGCCGATCACCCGCAGACCCAACTATCGCTGGCCGGGTGGTGCGGGCCTGGCGGTTTATATTGGCTTCAACGTCGAGCATTTCGCTTTTGGTGAAGGGCTGGGGGCCGGTATTGGCCCTGCCTCGCCGCAGCCTGACGTGCTCAACTACAGTTGGCGCGATTACGGCAACCGCGTCGGTGCCTGGCGTTGCCTGGCGCTTTTTGAGCAACTTGGCCTGCCGGTTGGCGCACTGATCAACACGGCGCTGTACGACCATTGCCCGGAACTGGTCTGCGCCATGGTGGAGCATGGGCACGAGCTGATTGGCCACGGCCACAGCAATGCCGAACGCCAGGGCAATCTGCCGGAAGCGGCTGAGCGTGAGCTGCTGGCAAGCTGCCGCAGCCTGATGCAAACGCACAGCGGCCAGGCACCTGAGGGCTGGCTGTCGCCGTGGATATCTGAAAGCCTTTTAACGTCGGACTTGCTGGCAGAGACGGGCTACCGCTACACCCTCAATTGGTGCCACGATGATCAAGTCATACGCATGCGCACAAGGAACGGAGAATCGCTATGGTCAGTCCCTTACCCACAGGAACTCAACGACATTCCGATGATCGTGGGGCGTCAAATGGACGCCAAAGATTTTGCTCAAATGATCATCGACAACTTCGATGAAATGCTGGAGCAGTCACGCCATCAGCCACTGGTGATGGGCATCGCCCTGCACCCTTACCTTATCGGCCAACCCTACCGCCTGCGCCACTTGCGACGCGCGCTGGCGCACATCGCCAGCGCACGTGACATGGGCGATCTATGGTTCGCCACCCCAGGTGAGATCTGCCGGCATGTGGAGACTATTTCTTGAATTTATCAAACTCCTTTGGTAGGAGTGAGATTAGCCGGATGTCTCCGGCAGTCAGTGGTGGTGGTTGAAACAGGACATCCATTCCAGCAACTCCTTGGTCTCATTAGGTGCTCTGCAGTGGATTAATTAGGCCTCATACCGACCCTTGAGCGTCCCCGCAAGGTCGCTGTCGCAACTGTCGCCTTTACTGCCCACGGAAGGCTCGATACCTGCCTCAGCCAGAAACTAGTTTTAACAGGTATCGACGTGCCTGAAGTGGTGAATATGGTGTTCTTCAAGACGATTCGCTCCAAGACCAAATTCTGGCAGATGGTCGGGCACGGCACGCGGCTGTGCCCTGACCTGTATGGGCCAAGGCAGCATAAGCAGTTTTTCAACGTATTTGACTACTGCCAGAACCCAGAGCATTCAGACGGTTCAGCCGCCGAGTCGCTCAGCACCCGGCTGTTCAAGGCGCGGCTGGAGCTGATGGCAGAGATGGACAGGCGCATTGATGCTTGCTCCAAGGTAGAAGAGCCCCGGGCTGCTTATAGCGACCAACTCAATGACGCGCAGTTACGCGGTGAATTTGCGGGCTTGCTGCACCAGCAGGTTGCGGCCATGAACCTGAATAACTTTGTGGTGCGGCCGCAGCGCAAATCGGTTGAAAAATTTGCCAAGTTCGAAGCCTGGAACAAGTTAGGTACAGACAGTTTCACAGAACTGGCAGACAAGGTTGCCGGATTGCTGACGGCGCTGCTGGACAACGATGAAGATGCCAAACGCTTCGACATGCTGGTGCTGCGTACCCAACTGGCCATCCTACAGGCCAGGCCAGACTTTGCAGCCCTGCGCGAGCGCATGCAGGCCATTGCCAGCGCCCTGGAAGAACAAGACGCCATTCCAGCCATTAAGGCGCACATGGTGCTGATTCAGGCCATCGCCGGTGACGAGTGGTGGGAAGGCATGACCGTGGCCATGCTCGAGTCAGCGCGCAAGAAGCTGAGGGCGCTAGTCAGGCTGATTGAAAAGGGCAAGCAAGTCGTCGTTTACACAGATTTTGAGGATGCGCTTGGCGAGGGTGCTGCGATTGCACTGCCGGGTGTTGGCCTGTCAACACTTAGGACTGACTGCGAGCGAGCCAAAAGCGGCACAGGACATAGCCACATTGCAGCGCCGCATGTTGGCACTTCGTGACCGTATCGACAACCTGGCTGGCTGGATGGAAAAGTTCAGCGACCACAAGCACGCCGACCTGACCTATGAAATGACGCAATTACATGCGTTGCAAGACCTCGCCTGCGAGTGGTGCTTTGACTTTGAAGACGAGTGCGCACCAGCAAGCGACACGATGGAGGACAAAAAGCAGGCCGGAGCTACACAGCTTGCAGACAAGAAGGCAAGTCCTGACACCGACACGCGCCAAATGGCAATGGAGGTTTGAACATGAAAAAATCTATCAATCCGGAACTGGCCAGCACTATCAACCGTCAGGCATATATGCTCGCTGCCTTATCTTTTCCTGCCATCCGGGCGACGCTGGAGGACAAGGCCCGCGCCATGCTGAAAGATGGTGAGAGCCTTGAGGAAACATTGCGGGAAATCAGAGCAGCCGGTTTAAGCAATGACACGCCCAAACCGTAGCCCCAAATTACTGCGAATTACGCATACATGTATGCCCGTGCGAGAAAACCGAGCAATACGCGCATGCATGTGCACGCACGCGAGGGCATCAAGTAGCTCACTTGAAATTTATGCAAGCCTTAACGCGCGATGCGCCCGCGCGCGAGGCTGGAAAACAATTTAAAGAAGCCTTAGCGCGAAGCTGCTACGCTGGTGGAAGTCCCAAACGCGCTAAACACGCATCTCTCCGTGACCTAGTGCGAGAGGATGAATAGCGGAGCAGCCCGCATGGATGCCCGGCGCGTTCAATTCGGGTTCAAGGGCTGCCCTGATGTTTTGGGACAGCTATGGGTATCATGCAACTTTCGTGCACTTATTCAGAGGTTTCTCAGCGGCCATAGGCCCTTATGAAACTCGAGGTTGATTTCAAGTACGAAAAATCAATGCTGATAGTTAAATTATGTCGGCCTACTGTGGTCGCAGATACGTCCACATTCAGTCGTAATCGCCTTTACTCGCACTTTCACACCCAACAACCTATCCATTCCTATGCAGCCAGGCGCGTTAATCCACCTCCCTAGAACAGTCAAAATCGTCCTACTATGCACATTGGTTTTGGGTGTGATTTCTTCTCTCTGCCTTGTGGCTTACGGTTTCGTAAAAGGCGAAGACGGCGCGAGGTACTTTAGTTCCGGGGTTTCGATGTTCCAGTTTGCTGTAACTGGGTTTGCGCTTGCTCTCGTTGGGTTGTTTTCTACAAAGACGGTCAGCGCAGATGAACTTATGAGGCAGACATCTTTCTTCTTGACGAAAGAGCTGCCAAAGGCTTACAAAGGCGCAATTTTGGCAGGTAGCCTTGATGAGTCCACATGGTCGGTGGAGAAATTCATCGAAGATGAATCAGAGGTAGAAGTACAAGTTAATCATGTGCGGGGCAGCCCATCTGCAACCTATTCCGTAACTTGGAGAGGAAGTACGATAAGGATGCGTGTCACACTAAATGCGTATCGGTTTGTAGTTCTTTACTATCTACTTAAGACTGACGACATTTCGCAGGCGCTGGTCGCTGAGGCGATTGAGATGGTTACTTCAGGTGCTGAATCTGTGGGCTACTCAAGCAAGATAGCAACAAATCAGGAGCCCGATGGAGCAAGGTTCTTTATTGAGATGTACTTCTTCAAAATTGTCGAAAGCGACCTCCTGCTTGACACTTCTGCACGGCTTTTTTGGAGTCAAGACATTGCGGTTATGACCAAGTCCATGCTTCTTCAGTTAGGTCGTCATGGACTGCTATCACCATCAAGCCTGCGCTAGGCCAGATACTTATGAAGCCGGTAAGGCTGTAGTTTCTCGTAATGGCTACAAGGGCGCACGGTGGCGTGAGGTGCGCGAGATGGTCAAGAACACGAATCAGGTTATGCGGGAGCAGCGGGAATTACTTGGTTAGTCGTGCCGCTGCCCTAGACGCAGTCATATCGAGACACCATCAAAGCCGTTTCCAAAGCTTTGGGCCAAACACAAAAGCAAGAGCTAGAGCGAACCCGAACCACGGTCCTACGACCACAAGAGATACAAACACGCATACTACCGCTACTGCTACGTAAGCCACCCACCCGAGAATCCTTCCAGCTTCCCTTGATTTGCGTTGCTCTTCTTCGGACGTTTCGTACATTGTTAGGCTCCAAATTAACGAGACTACCGCAAAGCCTCCGAAAGTGCAAAAATCTGTAAGGGCGGCTATATGCCCATCCAAATTAAAAATTCCGCTACGTTTTTAGAGAATGCAAGTCTCGGACACCGCATAAGGGAACTAGCGTCGCCTTCGCACACCCAGCCTAACGCGCTGGGTTTCCTTTTGGCTGATTGTGGGGTCTGATAGGTACAAAACCATGTACCGCAGTCTGTAAATAGTCTGTAATTCCTTAAACGCAACACCAAAACAAAAAACCCCGCTATTGTTTAAATAGCAGGGTTTCTATGCGCCGTAGGGCTTTATCATTGGTGGCCTGGGGCGG
>JAYVEE010000199.1:0-3998 GCA_043749005.1 Polaromonas sp.
GTCAAGCGCCAGGTGGCGAGGTCGTGCTGGCTGGTTTTTACAAGCAGTCCCTGAGCTTCGCGTTTGCACCCGCCTTCATGCGCGAGACGCGTATTCGCATCGCAGCCCAGTGGCAACGCGACGACCTGCTCACGGTCACGTCTTTGGCGCACAGCGGCCATTTGTCACTGAGCGAGTTGATCACGCATACCGAGTCGCTTGGACACGCAGAAGCAGCCTATCAAACCGCTTTTGGTGATGCGGATTGTTTAAAGATGATTTTGGATTGGACACACAGCGCATGAACCCCACTGCCATCATGATGAGAGACTTGCGCGCCGAGGCGGCCATTGAGCCTAACCCTGTGAAAACAGGCGAAGCAAACAAGGAAACACAAATCATCGCGATATATGGCAAGGGTGGCATCGGCAAAAGTTTTACTTTGGCGAACCTGAGCTACATGATGGCGCAACAAGGCAAGAAAGTTTTGCTGATTGGCTGCGACCCGAAAAGCGACACCACCAGCTTGTTGTTCGGTGGCCGGGCTTGCCCCACAATTATCGAGACGTCGTCCAGGAAAAAATTGGCTGGCGAGGCAGTGGCGATTGGTGATGTCTGCTTCAAGCGCGATGGTGTTTACGCCATGGAGCTTGGCGGGCCAGAAGTGGGTCGAGGCTGCGGTGGACGCGGCATCATTCACGGTTTTGAGCTACTTGAAAAGCTTGGTTTTCACGACTGGGGCTTTGATTACGTGCTGCTCGACTTTTTGGGCGATGTGGTGTGCGGCGGTTTCGGCTTGCCGATTGCCCGTGACATGTGCCAAAAAGTAATCGTGGTGGCCAGCAATGACTTGCAGTCGCTGTATGTAGCCAACAACGTTTGTTCAGCAGTTGAATACTTCCGCAAGCTGGGCGGCAACGTCGGCGTGGCTGGCATGGTGATCAACCGCGATGACGGCACTGGCGAGGCATCTGCCTTTGCTGAAAAAGTCGGCATTCCCGTGCTGTCAATCATCCCGGCCAACGACGACATTCGCCGCAAAAGCGCCAGCTACGAAATCATTGGCCGGCCTGACTCCGTTTGGGGCCCAATGTTCGCACAACTCGCAGAAAACGTTGGCACTTCGCAACCGATTCGTCCGAAACCCATGACACAAGACGAGCTGCTAGGTTTGTTTTCCGCTGATGTAGTGGGTCGCAATGTGGTGCTGGAGCCTGCCACACAGTTCGACATGTGCGGCAAAAAAGAAACCGTCAAAGAAACACTTGAAGTCGTTTACGACGAAGTTTGAATTTAAAAACATCATGAGCACCGTCATTCCCATCATCCCCATGCCGACAGTGCCGATCTCTACAGCGCTTGAGGGAGATGGCATGGGTTGCCACAGCGGCGGTGAGGCAATGCTGGCTGCTGCCAAGTCAGCGGGCAAGTCAGAAATTCTCGAGCAGTATGCCAAGGACTACCCCAAAAATCCAAAAGCTGGCCCGCACGACCAACCACAAAGTATGTGTCCAGCGTTTGGTTCCTTGCGGGTGGGTTTGCGCATGCGCCGCACCGCCACCATTTTGTCGGGCTCGGCCTGCTGCGTGTACGGCTTGACGTTCACGTCGCACTTCTACGGCGCGCGGCGCAGTGTTGGTTACGTGCCGTTCAATTCCGAGTCGCTGGTGACTGGCAAGCTGTTTGAAGACATCCGCGAAGCGGTGTTTCAACAGGCTGACCCGGCTCTGTATGACGCAATCATCATCATCAATTTGTGTGTGCCCACCGCCAGCGGTGTGCCACTGCAAATCTTGCCAAAGGAAATCAACGGCGTGCGCATCATCGGCATTGACGTTCCTGGCTTTGGTGTGCCCACCCATGCAGAGGCCAAAGACGTGCTGGCCGGCGCGATGCTTAAATACGCACGAACCGAAGCGCTGGCTGGCCCGGTGCAAGCACCCCGCAACGGCAAGTCTGACAAGCCAACCATCACACTGCTGGGCGAAATGTTCCCGGCTGACCCTGTCATCATCGGCATGATGCTGGAGCCCATGGGACTGGCTGCCGGTCCGACAGTGCCCACCCGAGAGTGGCGCGAACTGTATGCCGCGCTTGACTGCGCAGCCGTTGCTGCAATTCACCCTTTTTACACCGCCAGTGTGCGTGAGTTTGTCGCCGCAGGCCGCAGTGTTGTGGGCTCAGCACCGGTTGGTCATGACGGTACCGAAGCCTGGCTGCAAGCCGTTGGCGAGGCAACCAACATTGCACAAACCGATATTGACGCTGCTAAAAATAAATTCCTGCCTGCAATCAAAGCCGTGCTGGGCAAAACTCCGATCAAAGGTCGTATCACGCTGAGCGGTTATGAGGGGTCTGAGTTGCTGGTAGGACGCCTCCTGGTTGAAAGCGGCGCCGATCTTCGTTACGTTGGCACTGCTTGCCCGCGCACGCCCTGGAATGAGATTGATGCGCAGTGGCTTCAAAGTAAAGGCGTGATGGTGCAATTCCGTGCATCGCTTGAGCAGGACCTGGCTGCTGTGCATGAGTTCAATCCTGATCTGGCCATTGGCACCACGCCAGTTGTTCAAGCGGCCAAGGAATTGACAATTCCGTCGTTGTACTTCACAAATCTGATTTCAGCCCGTCCTCTGATGGGCCCTGCGGGTGCCGGTTCGTTAGCCACGGTGGTCAATGCAGCGATTGGTAACAAGGCCCGGTTTGAGCAGATGAAAGAATTTTTTGGCTCGGTAGGCACCGGTCATTCGACAGGTGTGTGGGAAGCTGCACAAGGCATACCGCAGGACCGTCCAGACTTTAAAGCCGAGCAGCGCCGCCAGGCCATCAAGATGGCTAAAAAGCGCAAAGCTGAGGAAATGATCTGACATGCTAGTCCTCGACCACGATCGTGCAGGCGGCTATTGGGGTGCAGTGTATGTATTCACTGCCATCAAAGGTTTGCAGGTCGTGATTGATGGACCGGTAGGTTGCGAGAATTTGCCTGTTACGTCTGTACTGCATTACACCGATGCATTGCCACCGCACGAGTTGCCCATCGTTGTCACGGGTCTTGCTGAAGAGCAACTCGGCCGCGAAGGTACCGAAGGTTCCATGCGCCGCGCCCACGCCGCACTCGACCCTGATCTGCCATCGGTGGTGGTGACGGGCTCGATTGCAGAAATGATTGGCGGCGGTGTCACACCCGCAGGCACCAACATCCAGCGCTTTTTACCCCGTACGATTGACGAAGACCAGTGGCAATGTGCCAACCGTGCCATGTTCTGGCTGTGGTCAGAGTACGGCCTGAAACATGTGCCCACACGCAAACCGGCATCTGAACGAGCACTGGGGGAAAAACCCAGGGTGAACATCATTGGCCCCAGCTACGGCACCTTCAATTGCCCGAGTGACCTGGCTGAAATCCGCCGCTTGGTGCAGGGTATTGGTGCCGAGATCAACATGGTTTTTCCGCTGGGCAGCCACCTCGCAGACGTTTCACGACTGGTAGAGGCTGACGTAAATATTTGCATGTACCGCGAGTTCGGCCGCATGCTGTGCGAGGTGCTGGAGCGGCCTTATCTGCAAGCCCCCATCGGCCTGCACAGCACTACCAAATTTTTACGCAAGCTCGGCGAATTGCTTGGCCTCGACCCTGAGCCTTTCATTGAGCGCGAAAAGCACACCACCATCAAACCCATTTGGGACCTGTGGCGGTCAGTGACACAAGACTTTTTCGGCACCGCAAGTTTTGCCGTGGTGGCCAATGAAACCTACACACGGGGCATCCGCCACTTTCTTGAAGACGAGATGGGCCTGCCCTGCAACTTTGCGATCGCGCGTTGCCCCGGTGCCAAAACCGACAACGCAGAAGTTCGCCGCTTGACCGCTACCAAAACGCCTTTGGTGATGTACGGCAGCTACAACGAACGCATCTATCTGGCCGAATGCGGCGGTGGCGGCATGATGAAGACGACCTTCATTCCTGCATCGTTCCCGCTGCCTATTATTCGGCGCCACACCGGTACGCCTTTTATGGGCTA
>JAYVEE010000200.1:0-3992 GCA_043749005.1 Polaromonas sp.
CAGTACAACACACCGGTAAAAATCGTGTCGCTGAACAACCGCTATCTCGGCATGGTGCGCCAATGGCAGGAAATTGATTACGAAAGCCGCTACAGCCACAGCTACATGGATGCGCTGCCTGATTTCGTGAAGCTGGCCGAGGCCTACGGCCACGTTGGCATGCTGATTGAAAAGCCGGGCGATGTGGAGCCAGCGCTGCGCGAAGCGCGCAAGCTCAAGGATCGCACTGTGTTCATGGACTTCAGAACCGATTCAACGGAGAACGTATTCCCAATGGTGAAGGCGGGGAAGGGCATCAATGAAATGATTTTGGGATCTGAAGACCTGTAAGAGGTCTTAAAGTATTGTGGATGATATTTAAGCCTACATCCCAATTAATACAGGTGCAATCAGCTATTAAGTTAATAGCAAATATTTTAACCTTCAACTGACAAATCTATTGCCTGCCAAGCCTGTACATTACCGTGCGCAGGGGAGGGCAGATGAAATGAAGCGTCCAGACTTATGAAACACATCATTGCAGTATTACTCGAGAACGAACCCGGCGCTTTATCGCGCGTGGTTGGCTTGTTTTCAGCCCGTGGCTACAACATCGAGAGCCTGACAGTTGCACCCACTGAAGACCCAACGCTGTCGCGCATGACGATTCAAACCAGCGGCTCGGACGACGTGATTGAACAAATCACCAAGCATTTGAACCGCCTGATCGAGGTCGTGAAAGTCGTCGATTTGACCGAAGGCGCCTATACCGAGCGCGAACTGATGATGGTCAAAGTGCGCGCTGTTGGCAAAGAGCGCGAGGAGATGAAGCGCATGGCTGATATATTTCGTGGGCGAATTATTGATGTAACTGAAAAAAGTTACACCATCGAGCTGACCGGCGACCAGCACAAAAATGATGCTTTTCTGGAAGCCATCGACAGTACGGCGATTTTGGAAACGGTACGTACCGGTTCGAGCGGTATTGGCAGAGGTGAACGCATTCTCAGAGTCTAGATTTCAGATCAATTCAAGTTAACAACCAGGAGAAAAATGATGAGAGTTTATTACGACAAAGACTGCGACCTGAGCCTGATCAAAGGCAAAACAGTAGCGATTATTGGTTACGGTAGCCAGGGCCATGCCCACGCGCAAAACCTGAATGACAGCGGCGTGAAGATTGTTGTTGGCCTGCGCAAAAATGGTGCGTCATGGAGCAAGGCTGAAAAAGCCGGTTTGTCAGTGCATGAAGTCAATGACGCCGTCAAAGCCGCTGACGTCGTCATGATTTTGTTGCCCGATGAAGATATCGCTGGCGTTTACAAAAACAATGTTGAGCCGCATGCCAAACAAGGCGCGTCGCTGGTGTTTGCCCATGGCTTTAACGTGCATTACAACCAGGTTGTGCCGCGTGCTGACCTGGATGTGTGGATGGTTGCGCCAAAGGCCCCTGGCCACACCGTGCGCAACACCTATACCCAGGGTGGGGGCGTACCGCATCTGATTGCGATTCATCAGGACAAGTCTGGCAAAGCGCGCGACTTGGCACTGAGTTATGCCATGGCAAACGGTGGCGGCAAGGCCGGCATTATTGAAACCAATTTCAAGGAAGAAACCGAAACCGACCTGTTCGGTGAGCAAGCCGTGCTGTGTGGTGGCGCGGTTGAACTGATCAAGATGGGTTACGAGACGCTGGTTGAAGCGGGTTACGCGCCTGAGATGGCTTACTTTGAGTGTCTGCACGAACTCAAATTGATTGTTGATTTGATCTATGAAGGCGGCATCGCCAACATGAATTACTCCATCAGCAACAATGCTGAATACGGCGAGTACGTCACAGGTCCTGAGATCATCAACGAGCAATCACGCCTGGCGATGCGCAATGCTCTCAAGCGTATTCAAAGCGGTGAGTACGCCAAGATGTTCATCAGCGAAGGCCGCACCAACTACCCCAGTATGACTGCGCGCCGCCGCCTGACCGCCGAGCATTCGATTGAAAAAGTTGGCAGCCAGCTGCGCGCCATGATGCCCTGGATCGCCAAGAATAAGCTGGTTGACCAGACTAAAAACTAACGTCTGTTTGACTTTCAGGTTTAGTCTTGCAAGAAGCCGCGCAATTGGCTTGCGCGGCTTTTCGGTTTTTGCAGCAGAGTAATTTGTTATCCTATTGCCTAGTCACAGGAGTATTTCCATGCATGATGGCCAACAGCCCTCGGCGCCAGACCCTGAGGTGGTGGTACGCAAACGACGCAAGGGTATTTATATTTTGCCCAACCTGTTCACGCTGGGTGGGCTGTTTGGCGGTTTTTATGCCATCGTGATGGCGATGGATGGGCGCTTTGACCAAGCTGCGATTGGTGTTTTTAGCGCCATGATTCTGGACAGCCTAGACGGCCGCATTGCACGCATGACCAATACTCAAAGCGCGTTTGGTGAGCAGATGGATTCTTTGTCCGACATGGTGTCTTTTGGTGCCGCTCCCGCGTTGATTGCCTACGTGTGGGGCTTAAGCTCATTGGGCCGTTGGGGATGGGTAGCAGCTTTTGTTTATTGCGCGTGCGCAGCTTTGCGGCTGGCCCGGTTCAATGTAAATACCGCAGTCGTTGATAAGCGGTTTTTTCAGGGCTTGCCGTCACCTGCTGCTGCTGCTTTGGTAGCAGGTTTTATCTGGCTGATGAACGATGCTGACTACGCCGGTACTGGCATGCTTGACCTGGGTGTGTTCGCTTTGCAAATTCCCTGGTTGATGTTTATTTTGACGCTGTACTCCGGCTTGACCATGGTCACCAACGTGCCTTTTTACAGTTTCAAAGATATTCAGATGAAAAAAACGGTGCCTTTTGCTGTGATTGTTTTGATAGCACTCGGTATTGGCGTGATCGGTCTGCACCCGCCCATCATGGTGTTTGCTTTTTTCATTGCCTATGGTTTGTCGGGTTACGGCGTTTACGCCTGGCGGCGCACCAAAGGCCAGCAGACAAGTGTTATTGCCACGTCGCTTGATGAGCCAGAAGAGCGCGGCCTGCACAAATAATGTGTGGACGAACAAGCTGTGATACATTTATAGCTATGAAACGAATTTTGCTAGCACTACCGAAAACTGCCAACGGGCGGATCAGGTAGCGCACGCGTTAACCACAATTCCAACGGCCCGTTTGCTATCAGCAACGGGCCGTTTTTGTTTTGGGTTGCTGGTTTTTTAACCTTGATTTTTGCAGGAAGACACTCATGGCTGACAAACTCATTATTTTTGACACCACTTTGCGCGACGGTGAGCAGTCTCCAGGCGCATCCATGACGCGCGACGAAAAACTGCGTATTGCTCGCCAGCTGGAGCGCTTGAAGGTTGATGTGATTGAAGCCGGGTTTGCTGCCAGCTCAAACGGCGATTTTGAATGCGTCAAATCGATTGCCGAGGCCATCAAGGAGTCGACTGTTTGCTCGCTGGCCCGTGCCAATGACCGCGATATTTCTCGCGCAGCTGAAGCTTTGAAGCCTGCCAAGTCAGGCCGTCTGCATTTGTTCTTAGCTACCAGTGCTCTGCACATGGAAAAAAAGCTGCGCATGACGCCGGACGAAGTTTACGAACAAGCCAAACTTTCCACCCGTTTCGCGCGCAATTTGATGGGCGATATTGAGTTCAGTCCGGAAGATGGCTATCGCTCAGACCCTGACTTTTTGTGCCGTGTTCTTGAAGCCGTGATCAACGAAGGTGCAACCACCATCAACGTGCCCGACACTGTCGGTTATGCGATCCCCGAGCTGTACGGCAACTTTATAAAAAACCTGCGCGAGCGCATTCCCAACAGCGACAAAGCAGTGTGGTCAGTGCATTGCCACAACGACCTGGGCATGGCTGTAGCCAACTCGTTGGCGGGCGTGATGATAGGCGGCGCGCGACAGGTGGAATGCACTATCAATGGCTTGGGCGAGCGGGCAGGAAATTGCAGCCTGGAAGAAATCGTCATGGCGGTTAAAACCCGCAAAGACTATTTCAACCTGGACATGAACAT
>JAYVEE010000201.1:0-3990 GCA_043749005.1 Polaromonas sp.
ACAGGGCGAGTTGTCGCCTGTACCGCTTCAAAGTACCACCAGAGTCTGGTTATTTGCCACGATGGCGTTGCTATGGCTGCAAATTGCCCTGGGCGGTTGGGTCAGTACCAACTATGCGGTGCTCGCGTGTACGGATTTCCCCACTTGCCAAAATTCATTGTGGCCCGAGATGAACTTTCGTGAAGCGTTCACCCTGTGGCGTGAGCTCGGTGCAGGTCGTGATGGTGACAACATCAGCTTTCAGGCGCTGACCGCAATTCACTACGTTCACAGACTTAGCGCCTATGTTGTGTTTGCTGCCATGCTGGTGCTCGCCACCCGCCTTTACAAGATTCAGGCGCTACGCAGCCCGGCACTGTGGCTGGCGGGATTAGCAATTTTGCAAGTGGCTACAGGTTTGGGCAATGTACTGCTGGGCTGGCCACTGGCGGCTGCAGTCATGCACACGGGTGGTGCTGCGGCGCTGGTGATTGTGCTGACCGATATCGTTTGCGCTTGCCGCAGTGAATTCCAGACTGTCAGTGCGTCAAAATCCGGCCCATCAAGATTGTCTGCATGAGCGCCACTGATGCCAGCTTGTCTGCGCACATTCCGTCAAAGTTCAGGCAGTTTTATGTGCTGACCAAACCGCGCGTCGTACAACTGATTGTTTTTTGCGCACTGATCGGCATGGTTCTGGCCGTGCCTGGCGTGCCTGGCTGGATGGATGTCAAGCTGGCTCTGATAGCCTGCACTGGTATTTGGCTGGTAGCGGGTGCAGCGGCTGCTTTCAACTGCCTCGTAGAGCAGGGCATTGATGCCCGCATGAAACGCACCGCCATGCGCGCTACTGCCCAAGGCCAAATCAGCAGTTGGTTGACTTTGAGTTTTTCTGCAGTTTTGTGTACTGTTGGCTCGGTCATTTTGTACGTCTGGGTGAACCCGCTCACCATGTGGCTGACATTTGCCACCTTCGTCGGCTATGCAGTCGTCTATACCGTGATTTTAAAGCCGTTGACCCCGCAAAACATCGTGATTGGCGGCGCATCAGGGGCCATGCCGCCTGTGCTCGGCTGGGCCGCCATGACCGGTACTGTCGGGCCTGAGGCACTGATTCTGTTTCTCATCATCTTTTTATGGACGCCTCCCCATTTTTGGGCGCTAGCCTTGTACCGGGTTGAAGACTACCGCAAGGCCGGCCTACCCATGCTGCCCGTAACACACGGCAATGAGTTCACCCGCCTGCAAGTCTTTTTATACACGCTGGTGCTTTTTCCAGCGTGCCTGATGCCGTTTGTGTTTCAGATGAGCGGCTGGCTTTATCTGGTAGCGGCGGTTGGTTTGAGTTTTGGTTTCAGCTGGTATGCCTTCAAGTTGTTGCGCAATTATTCAGACGCGCTGGCGCGCAAGACGTTTCGCTTTTCACTGGTTCACCTGTCGGCGCTATTTGCGGCGCTGCTGCTGGACCACTACCTTCATTAGGCTATACATGCGCACATTATCTGCTATTTATTCAGGAGCTAATAGCGCCCGTATTAATTGGGCTAAAGCCATATCTCTATGCCTTTTCGCACTACTTTTAGCTGCTTGCAGCCCCGACAAACCACAATTTAAAAGCATTGACCTGACGGGCGCCGATTACGCCAAAGATTTCGCTCTGCCTGACCAGAATGGTCAAGCCCGAAGTATCAAAGACTTTGCAGGAAAGGTGGTGGTCGTGTTTTTCGGTTTCACCCAGTGCCCGGATGTGTGCCCCACCTCAATGACCGAGCTCGCAGGCATTAAAAAATCATTGGGTGCAGACGGCAACAAATTACAGGCCGTTTTTATCTCGATCGATCCCGAGCGCGATACGCCAGAGATTTTAAAAGCCTACATGGGTAATTTTGACCCCACGTTTTTAGCTTTGCGTCCCAACCCGGAGCAACTCGCAGCAATTGCCAAAGACTTTAAAATTTACTACAAAAAAGTAGAGGGCAAAAGCTCCACAAGCTACAGCATGGATCATTCGGCCGGCAATTACATCTACGACACCCAAGGCCGCCTGCGTTTGTACAGCCGCTACGGTAGCGGGGCCGAAGGTTTGCTCAGTGACATCCGTTTGTTGCTTAAAGGCAAATAAGCCTTAGGTACAAAAAAGCCACTGCTATTTTCACGGCAGTGGCTTTTTACTGAAACTCAAACGCTTAAGCGTATTCAACCAGCACTTTTTTCATTTTCTTCATCGCCGCTACTTCAATCTGGCGAATTCGCTCGGCACTCACGCCGTAAATGGCTGCCAGGTCATGCAGCGTCATACCGCCTGAACCGTCGTCGTTCACCTTCAGCCAGCGCTCTTCCACAATCTTGCGGGAGCGGTCGTCCAGCCCTTGCAGTGCTGTGGCAATACCATCGGTAGCCAGATTGTCTCGGGCGTTGGCTTCCATCAGCGAGGTCGGCTCTTGAGCGCTATCAGCCAGATAAGCAATCGGGCCAAAAGCCTCCTCGCCGTCGTCGCTCGGGCTGGGATCCAGCAACACATCGCCGCCCGACATGCGCTGCTCCATTTCAATGACTTCTTCACGCTTGACGTTCAGCGTTTTTGCCATTTGGCTGATCTGGTCATCACTGAGCGTGTCGCGGTGTGTGGCCACATCTGCATCATCCTTGTAGCCTTGCTTCATCGAACGCAGGTTAAAAAACAGCTTGCGCTGAGCCTTGGTCGTGGCCACTTTGACCATACGCCAGTTTTTCAGAATGTACTCATGCATCTCGGCTTTGATCCAGTGCAACGCGTAGCTCACCAGCCGCACTCCCTGGTCGGGATCAAAGCGCTTCACAGCCTTCATCAGGCCAATGTTGCCCTCTTGAATCAGATCGCCATGCGGCAAACCGTAGCCCAGATATTTGCGCGATGTGGACACTACCAGGCGCAAATGGGAAAGCACCAGCTTCTCAGCTGAGGCCATATCATTGGATTCACGCAATTCTCGCGCAAAAGTTTGCTCTTGCTCCAAAGTGAGCATGGGCAGACGATTAACGGCTGAAATATAAGCGTCGAGATTACCCAACGGTGGCAATAGTGACCATGGGTTCGCCTCGGCAACACCAGTCGAAGATGCCAAACCAGGGGCAGCAAGGGAATAAGAGGCAGAGGACACAGCAAAACTCCTTTTGGAAACCTGCATTGAAAGTAAATATTAGCACTCTGTTGGAGAGAGTGCCAAACAATAGGTTCAATAGCTTTCACAGGGTGTGGCTAATAAGTAATTACCCTAATCCGCAATATAGATCCATCCAGTCCTCGGCTGGCTGGTAACTTCCAGACAGTTGATGTAGGTCTGCAGCTTGCTGCGCACAGCCACAAAGCTTTCAGTTCGCCTTCAAAAACTCGGCCACTTCCAGCAAAATCAATTCATTGTCGTCCGCCTTGTTCGGCTCCCGGCTGCTGGAAAAAGGCAGGTTGTTGTCGTTGCCCACAATGATGTGTCTGGCATCCACTATGTCCACATTTTCAATCGTAAAAAACGGGAAGGTCAACACACCGTTGTTCAGAAGTTTGCGGGCCAGCTTGGCTGGGTCAGCAATCGCCATCAGGTCGATGTAGCCGATTTTGCGAATCGCACCGCCCACGTTGGTGTCGCTCATTTCAATTTTGTATACCCGCTTGAATTTGGCCAGATCGTGAAAGCAATCGGTGCGTTTTTGATCTGCCGGGCAAGCTTTATCAAGCGTGCCTTCGCCATTGTCGCGTTCAATGATCAAACCGGTTGTGCCATCGATCATGTTGAAGTCGCCAATCGCGTTGTTGTTGGCTTCCAGCATGTACTTCCAGTGGCGACCCGTCCAGCTTTCGGTTTTCACATCAAACTCCAGCACCCGCAGGTAGTCCTTGCCATCGATGTTCTCGTTTGCTTTGGTGGCTGCGTTGTAAAGCGCACCCTCCAGCAGCGCATACAGTTTGCTGCCGTCTTTGGATGCAGCCCAGCCTTCAAAGCCTTTTGAACGCCGTACCTGAAAATCAACCAGGCC
>JAYVEE010000202.1:0-3989 GCA_043749005.1 Polaromonas sp.
TGCAAAATCGCATCCGGATTTTTTTGATGGCCCCAGACATGTTGAAAAAACTCACGCCAGCCAAATTCAAATACCAGCTTGTCGTCAAAACCCAGAGGCCAGCGTGCGTTGATGTCCCGTGCCGCATCAGCCATGCTGAGCATGCCGTGGGTAAAGTAAGGCGACAACCCGGTCACGGCACCGTTCAGAGCATTGCGGCTTTTAGCGTATTGAGCCGGGTTAACCGCTGCCAGACAGCGGTATGCAGCCTGACTGCCGGGCTCAAAGCTTTGTAGCTGCGCGGGTATGCCCAGCGAGGTCAGTAAATTGGACAACTTTTTCTACTTGGCGTCTGTCAAAAACTTTTCAATTTGCGCAGTAGTGATGGCGCCGGGTACGCGCGAGCCATCGGCAAAAAAGATGGTGGGTGTGCCGGTGATTTTGTGCTTGCGCCCAAAATCAAGCGTGCGGTCGATGGCGGCTGTGTCGCACGTGGCTTTTGGCGCGGGCATGTCTCGCACCATCACGTCAAGCCAGGCTTTTGGCCGGTCTTTGGTACACCAGATGTTTCTGGATTTGTCCACGGAGTCAGCTCCGAGTACCGGGTACAAAAACATATAGACTGTCACGTCACTGACTTTTTGCAAATCACGCTCAAAGCGTTTGCAGTAGCCGCAGTTGGGGTCTTCAAACACCGCCATCTTGCGCTTGCCATTGCCGCGCACGACGGTAAAAGCGTCTTTCAAAGGCAGGGAGTCAAACGCCACAGCGTTGAGTTTTTCGGTGCGTTCTTCGGTCAGGTTGCGTTTGGATTTGGCGTCAATCAAGACCCCTTGAATCAAAAAGCTGCCATCGGCGTCCGTGTAAAAAATATCACTGTCATTGACCCGAATTTCAAACAGGCCATTCATCGGCGTTTTGCTGACTTCGTCTATTTTGGGCAGGCTGGGTAGACGTTCCGCCAGGTTTTTGCGAATGACTGCTTCTTGTGCAACAGCATTGAAGGTCAGTAGAGCAAAGGTGAGTGTGATGATTGATTTCAGAAGTTTCATGGTTCGCATTTCGGTTGTAATTTCAAAGAGTCGATCCGGCGGCGCGCTGTATCAGCCAATTTTTAAGCGGCGCGCTGGCAGCAAAGCCATTCATGCCCCAGTTGCGCACCGATTGCCAGGCCGGCTCTGTTTGCGCAAACAAACGCTGCAACCCATCGGTCACAGCACCGACAGCGGCGACCTCAGCCTTGCGCGAACGTTCATACCTGCGCAGCAATTTTTCGTCACCCAGGCCGCGCCAGTATTCCCGGCTTGCCAGCACTTGACACAAACTTGCCGCATCTGCCAGCCCCAGGTTCAGGCCCTGACCGGCCAGAGGGTGAACCGTATGCGCCGCGTCGCCGGCCAGTGCCCAGCCGGGCCCCACCCAACGCTCAGCGCTGCCCAGTGCTAACGCCCAACTGGCGCGTTGGCCGATCATGCAAATACTGCCCACGCTGTGCTGACAGGCGGCGGAGAGTGCGGTACAAAACTCTTCCGGGGGCAGGTGTTCAAGCAAAGTAGCGCGTTCATCAGAGACTGACCAGACCAGCGCTAGAGAGTTCCCCAGGCTCCCCCTCATCGGCAAAAGTGCCAGCACTTCGCCGTGTTGGGCAAACCACTGGCGTGCAGTACCACCGTGCGGCAAGTCTGACTCAAGCCTGGCGGCTATAGCTCTTTGTGCATAAGTCTTGCGCGTCCATTTCGCTTTCAAGTCGCTGCGGCTGCTGCTTTTTTGGCCTTCGCAAATGACGCTGAGTGGGCTTGGGACGGGTGCGTCCACCGTCTCAATCAGGCTTTGGTAGTTGCAGGCTTGCAGAAGTTGCGATTCAAGCTGCGAAACATCGACGATCCAGGTCAATGCTTCTTGCCGTGATGCCTGGGCAGTGAAGTCGACTGTACCCCCATCGTCACCCCAAACGCGCATTTTTTCCACCGGTGTAGCAAAAGATGCGTCTGGCCACACCCGTAATGACTCAAGTAACTGTTTTGACGCACTGTTCAAAGCGTATGCCCGAATATCGGCAGGCGACAAGTCCTTTGACTGCGACACCAAAGCCACTTTGAGACGCTCTTTGGCGAGCAGCAAGGCCAGCGTGCGCCCCACCACGCCATCACCACGAATACACACATCAAAAAATTTAGACATCAAGTTATTTTATAAGGCGGTGCAAAATTACGACTCCCGACACTTTTTCGTCCCTAATTTCAAAGCACATCATGAGCCACGTACACCAAGAACGCTTCGACTACTCAGGCACCGTTACCGCCTTGTATGTGTATCCTGTCAAATCCTGTGCGGGGGTGCTGGTGCAAGAGGCCATCATGCTTGAGACGGGACTCGAATTTGACCGCGCCTGGATGGTGGTGGACGACAAAGGCGAGTTTTTGACGCAGCGCGAATTGCCTCGCATGGCGCTGATACAACCGCAGCTCAAGCACTATGAAATGGTGCTGCGCGCGCCCGGCATGCTGGCTCTGCACGTCAAGCTCGATGAGGTTGAGGCACCGGTACAGGTACGCGTATGGGGCGACGAGGTGGCTGCCTTTGACATGGGCAGCGTGGCAGCTCAATGGTTTTCCGACTATTTGGGAACCAATGCACGGCTGGTACGCTTTGATCCGGATCACAAACGTACTTGCAATACTGACTGGACGGACGGAACTGATGCGCTCAATCAGTTCAGCGACGCGTTCCCGGTTCTGGTAATTAGCGAAGCCTCATTGGCACATCTCAATAGCAAACTAATGGCCAGTGGCAACCAGGCTGTCAGCATGGCGCGCTTTCGGCCCAATATTGTGTTGGGCTCATCGACTGATGCAGTCGCGCAGACGCCGCACGATGAGGACCGCGTGGACGTGCTGCACATTTCAACCAGGCAGGGTAAATTGATGCTCAAACCTGTCAAGCCATGCGTACGTTGCCCCATACCAAATATTGACCCGGTCACAGCATTGAGCGGCCCTGAAGTGGGCAACGCGTTGCAAAGTTATCGATCTGATCCGCGGGTTGGCGGCGCAGTGACGTTTGGCATGAACGCGGTGGTGCTGGAGGGCTTTGAGCAAACGCTCAAGCCGGGTCAGTTAGTGACTGCCAATTACCGATTCAATTGATTAAACACAGGCAGTGTCTAGCCGCGTCGTTTGTTTGCCGGTGCCTGTGGGTTCAGGCTCAAACTTCGATTGCGCTCCCAGCGTGCCTATCCACATCTTACTGACCGCGCTGATATGTTGCGAAGGGTTGTCATCGCTGAGCAAAACGATCGGCTGAGCCAGCGCCTGTGTCGCTTGCAAAAATAGGGCGCCTGTGAACGGCAACTTGATCAGGAAGCGGCAATTTGCTCAAAATTGAGGGCTGATTGCGCATCGCATACACTTTGCAACCTGATTTTTAAGGTTTGTCATGAGTTTGAAATGCGGCATTGTCGGCTTGCCTAACGTCGGAAAATCCACCCTTTTCAACGCGCTGACCAAAGCCGGCATCGCGGCTGAAAACTACCCTTTCTGCACGATAGAGCCCAACGTGGGTATTGTGGAGCTTCCGGATGCGCGTCTGGACCAGTTGGCGGCTATCGTTAACCCGCAAAAAATACAAAAGGCAATCGTCGAATTTGTGGATATCGCAGGCCTGGTGGCCGGTGCCAGCACGGGCGAGGGCTTGGGCAACAAGTTTTTGGCGCATATCCGAGAGACCGATGCCACCGTGAATGTGGTGCGCTGCTTTGAAGACGACAACGTGATTCACGTGGCCGGCCGCATCAACCCGCTCGACGACATCGAAGTGATCCAGACTGAACTGGCGCTGGCCGACATGGCCGCGGTCGACAAGGCGATCCATCGCGAAAACAAGAAGGCGCGTTCAGGCGACAAGGATGCCGCCAAGCTGGTGGCTATTCTGGAGCGCATCATGCCGCACCTCGATCTGGCCCAACCGGTGCGCGCGATGGGGCTGGATGCCGAAGAGATGGCGCTAATCAA
>JAYVEE010000203.1:0-3989 GCA_043749005.1 Polaromonas sp.
CAAAGACCTTGGCAAAAGCACAGTGGTTGTCGGCGTGAAATACACCTTTTGAATCTCACAAAAAAGCAATAGGAGAACACATGAAACTTGTCACGGCCATCATCAAACCCTTCAAGCTTGACGAAGTGCGTGAAGCACTTTCCGGCATGGGCGTTCAAGGCATCACGGTTACTGAAGTCAAGGGCTTTGGCCGACAAAAAGGCCACACCGAGCTGTACCGCGGCGCAGAGTACGTGGTGGACTTTTTACCCAAGGTAAAAATCGAAGCCGCAGTCTCTGACGAATTGGTAGACCGCGTGATTGAAGCTGTTGAAGGTGCAGCGCGTACCGGCAAAATCGGTGACGGTAAGGTGTTTGTCTACAACCTTGAGCAAGTCGTGCGTATCCGCACTGGTGAAACCGGCAAGGAAGCTCTGTAAGGCGAAAGCCCTGCTGACGCTCCTAGCACTCCATAAAAGAAACACAGATATGAAAAAACTATTTGCCTCCCTGGTATTGGGATTAAGCCTGATGGCTGGCGGCGCAGCTGCTTTGGCCCAGACCCCCGCGCCCATCACCTCTGCCGCGCCTGCTGCATCTGATGCGGCCAAACCTGCTGACGCTGCAGCACCAGCCGCTGTAGTGGCTGCACCCGCACCAGCTGCTGCAGTTGCAGCACCAGCCGCAGCCGCAGCCGCATCCGCGCCACCTGCGCCTGTCCCGAACAAGGGCGACACAGGCTGGATGATGGTGTCCACCATTCTGGTCATTTTGATGACGATTCCTGGCCTGGCCTTGTTTTACGGCGGCTTGGTGCGCAGCAAAAACATGCTGTCAGTACTGATGCAGGTCATGGTGACGTTCTCTATGATTGTGGTGTTGTGGCTTCTTTACGGTTACAGCCTGGCATTTACCGAGGGCAATGCGTTCTTCGGCGGATTTGACCGCCTCTTAATGAAAGGCATCTGGGACAACGCTGCCGGCACCTTTGCCAACACAGCGACGTTCAGTAAAGGTGTTGTCATTCCTGAAATTGTGTATGCGGCGTTCCAGGCAACGTTTGCCGCCATCACCTGCTGCCTGATTGTGGGTGCATTTGCAGAACGCATCAAGTTCTCGGCGGTGCTGCTGTTCATGGTGCTGTGGTTCACCTTCAGCTACCTCCCAATTGCCCACATGGTTTGGTTCTGGATGGGTCCTGATGTGTATACAGCCAAAGAAGTTGCAGATGCCATGAGCGCCAAAGCTGGCTACATTTGGCAGATGGGCGCGCTTGACTTTGCCGGAGGTACGGTGGTTCACATCAACGCTGCGGTTGCTGGTTTGGTGGGTGCTTATGTCATCGGTAAACGTGTCGGCTATGGCAAGGAAGCCATGGCACCACACAGCCTGACATTGACAATGGTCGGTGCAGCCTTGCTGTGGGTAGGCTGGTTTGGCTTTAACGCCGGCTCGGCACTTGAGGCAAACGGGACTGCCGCCCTGGCCTTCGTTAACACGTTGGGCGCAGCCGCTGCAGCTGTGCTTGCCTGGTGTGTGGGCGAAACCTTGATGCGCGGCAAGGCATCCATGCTGGGCGCAGCGTCGGGTTGCGTTGCGGGTCTTGTCGCCATCACGCCAGCAGCCGGCAACGTCGGCATCGGCGGCGGCCTGGTGATTGGCTTTGCGGCTGGTTTTGCCTGCCTGTGGGGCGTGAACGGCCTGAAGAAAATACTGGGTGCTGATGATTCGCTGGACGTGTTTGGCATTCACGGTATTGGTGGCATTTTGGGCGCCATCCTGACCGGCGTTTTCAATTCGCCATCCCTTGGCGGCCCTGGCTACGTGGCTGACTGGGTCACCATGACCACGATCACCGCAGCTGATTACTCCATCGTGAGTCAGGTCTGGGTGCAGACCAAGGCCGTGCTGATCACCATAGTCTGGTCAGGCGTGGTGTCATTCATTGCCTACAAAATCGTCGACCTGACCATCGGCCTGAGAGTCAATGAAGAAGACGAGCGTGAAGGTCTGGACATCACCTCGCACGGCGAGACAGCTTACAACCGCTGATCTGATTGATCAATACACAAAACCCGCTGACTGCAAAGTCAGCGGGTTTTTTTATGGCTACAGTCATTGACATTGGCGCAACTGTTTTGAAAGACAACATGATCCCTATCAACCGGCAAGCTTATGAACTTGGCGAATCGCCGTTCTGGCATCCAATTGAGCAAATGCTGTACTGGGTTGATATACCTGGCAAATATATTTACCGTTGCAATATTTTTATGGCCAATATTGAAAGTTGGGCCATGCCGACTGAGCCAGGTTGCATCGCACCCGCTCAATCAGGCGGCCTAGTGATTGCATTGCGTGACGGCATTTACCGGGCGCGCGTCTGGGGCGGCTCGCTTGAGAAACTGGTGGGTGCAACACATGACACTGCAACCACGCGCTTTAACGACGGCAAGGCTGACCCGACCGGCCGCTTTTGGGCGGGCACGATGTATGAGCCGCGCACCACTGCCAGTGCGCAGCTTTTTTCGCTCACCCACGGCGCGCTCGAACCCAAAGTGAGCCACGCTACGATTGCCAACGGCCTGGCCTGGTCGCCTGATGCCCAAACCATTTACTGGGCAGACACGCCTACCCACACAGTGCGCGCCTGGGACTGGAATGCAACCACCAACGCCATGAGCCGTGAACGGGTCTTCAAGCAATGGCCGGGCAAACCAAAAGACTGGCAGTTTGGCACGGCCAGCCGACAACACTATGGCGGCAGGCCAGATGGCGCTGCGGTAGATGTTGAGGGCAACTATTACGTAGCCATGTTTGAAGGCGCGCGCATTTGCAAATTGTCACCTTCTGGTGTGGAGCTGGCAAGCATCTCCGTGCCGGCCCAATGCCCGACCATGCCATGCTTTGGCGGCGACGACCTGAAAACGCTGTACGTCACCACCGCATGCTACAACCGCAGCGCTGCAGAGTTGCAGGCTTACCCGCACTCGGGCTGCGTATTTTCGGTGCAGGTGGATGTACCGGGCTTGCCGGTTAACTTTTACGTCGATTGAATTGGCTGCGCTTCAGGGCTGGCAAGCTGTGCGCTGCGTTACGGTGTACTTTTTGCTTGAAAAGGCAGTTTTTGTCATTTAAAAGCCTTTTTATGGCATCAAATAAGCCTTGAGCCCAATAAATTTGCGTGCAAACAGCTATTATTTTAATAGCTTAATTTTCAGTGCTCTCATCTCATGACCGCCCGCATCTACACCGACCAATCTCTCGCACCTGGCATCAGCATCAGTCTGCCGCCCGTGGCCGCACGCCATGTACAAGTGCTGCGTTTTCAGCCCGGCAGCACGTTGACTCTTTTCAATGGGCGGGGCGATGTGGAGGGCGAATTTTGCGTCACGATTCAAAGTATGGGGCGTAGTGATGTGCAGGTCACCGTCGGCAACTTTGTAGCCACGCAGCGCGAGGCCAGCCGCGCTACTCACTTGGCCGTAGGCATGCCAGCCAATGAGCGCATGGACTGGCTGGTAGAAAAAGCCACCGAGCTGGGCGTGGCCAGTATTCAACCCTTGATGACCGAGCGCAGCGTGTTGCGCTTGAGCGGCGAGCGCGCCGATAAAAAACGCCTTCATTGGCAAGGCATTGCCGTAGCAGCCTGCGAGCAATGCGGCCGCAACCGTGTGCCGCTGATACACGCGCCTGCTCATTTATCTGATTGGTTGAAAACTGAAAATACGATTGACAGAGCGCGCCTGCTGCTGTCATTGCAAGCCGACACGCAGCCGCTGGCAAAAGCCACCGACTCAGCCGAAAACTCAAACAAACACATAAGTTTTTTAAGTGGACCGGAAGGCGGTTTAAGCGCTTTAGAGGAAAACGCTGCGCTGGCCAACGGCTTCACGCCTGTCACACTGGGCCAGCGTGTGCTGCGTTCTGAAACTGCACCACTGGCCTGTCTGTCTTATCTGCTGCTGGCATGAACCGCAATCTCTGGCTGCTCACGATCTGCCAAGGTCTGT
>JAYVEE010000204.1:0-3978 GCA_043749005.1 Polaromonas sp.
CTAAGCTTCTTTTCGCCATCCTCCTTGCGTTGCCCGTTATGGCAGCACAAGCCCAGTCCAGCCCCGCAAAAAAAGCGTTGGTCGCCCGCATTCTTAAAGTCCAGCAACCTGGTATTGAAGGCATGAGCCGCTCGATGGTCGAAAGGCCTGCCATTGCCTTGATGGATCGCGCAGGCCCTGCGTTGACTGAGCGCGTGGCAGCGGACAAGCGTGAAGCGGTTGGCAAAGAAATTCAGGCTGATGTCAAAAAATACCTCGATGAAGCCGTGCCTTTGGTTACCAGCCGCGCCGTCAAGCTGGCACCTAGCACGGTCGGACCATTTCTTGAAGAAAAATTTACCGAAGACGAACTCAAGCAGATCTCTGCATTTCTGGAGTCACCTGCTGTCAATAAATTTCAGCAGCTCAGTGGTGAGATGCAAAAAGTGTTGCTGGAAAAAGTGGTGGCTGACACAAAAGGCGTGATCGAGCCCAAAGTTGTGGCTCTTGAGCAGTCGGTGTCAAAACGGCTGGGTATCGTTGCTCCCGCCGCAGCGCCTAAATAATTCGCGTGCTAACGGGCTCTTTTTCCTGATCTGTTAGCCACGGGTTTGCCGGACCCGTTATCCCGAGGCGGCAAGCCCGTGTGCTGGGTCAGAATGCGGCCCTTCACAGGCGTTGCAGCGGCTGCGGTTTTCGACACCGATGTCGAATTTTTGCGACGTGCGCTTTGGTAATTACCATCGGTTAACGGCTGAAACGTCGGTATCAAATGGTGCTTGCCATTGCCAATCAAATCAGCACGGCCCATGGTTTTAAGTGCGTCACGCAACAGCGGCCAGTTGTTTGGGTCGTGGTAGCGCAAAAATGCTTTGTGCAGGCGACGGCGCTTTTCACCGCGAACAATATCTACGGTTTCACTGTCCCGCGTGATTTTGCGCAGCGGATTCTTGTTCGTGTGGTACATCGCCGTGGCGGTTGCCATAGGAGATGGGTAAAAAGTTTGTACCTGGTCAGCCCTGAATCCACTTTTTTTGAGCCACTGCGCCAGGTGCATCATGTCTTCATCACTGGTACCTGGGTGCGCAGCGATGAAGTAAGGAATCAAAAACTGTTTTTTGCCCGCTTCCAGACTGTACTTTTCAAACAGCTGCTTGAACTTGTCGTAGCTGCCGATGCCAGGCTTCATCATCTTCGTCAGTGGACCTTGCTCGGTATGCTCCGGCGCAATTTTCAGATAGCCGCCAACGTGGTGGCTAACGAGCTCTTTCACGTACTCGGGGCTTTCAACGGCGAGATCGTAGCGCACGCCAGAGCTGATCAAAATCTTTTTTACGCCTTTGAGTGCCCGCGCGCGCCGATACATTTTGATGAGCGGGTTGTGGTCCGTGTTCAGATTTTGGCAAATGCCGGGGTATACGCAGCTAGGCTTGCGGCAGGCAGCTTCAATCTCAGGGCTTTTGCAGCCGATGCGGTACATGTTGGCCGTCGGGCCCCCCAGGTCTGAAATAGCACCCGTAAAGCCCTTGACGGTGTCACGTATCGCTTCAATCTCTCGAATCACCGAGTCTTCAGACCGGCTTTGAATAATTCGGCCTTCATGCTCAGTAATTGAACAAAACGTGCAGCCTCCAAAGCAGCCACGCATGATGTTGACGCTGAAACGAATCATCTCCCAGGCTGGGATTTTGGTGGCGTGGTCGTGTGAGCCGTTTTCATCCGCATAGCTCGGGTGCGGGCTGCGTGCGTATGGCAAGTCAAATACGTAGTCCATTTCGGCGGTTGTCAGGGGGATGGGCGGTGCGGTGATCCATACGTCGCGTGCCGTTACCCCCTCGCCATGCGCCTGCACCAGCGCGCGTGCGTTGCCGGGGTTGGTCTCCAGATGCAGAACGCGGTTGGCGTGGGCATACAGCACAGCATCGCTTTTGACCTGTTCGTAGGACGGCAAGCGGATGACGGATCGGTCGCGCGGCGGGACTTTGATCTTGCCTTGCATGTGTGACAACGAAGGGTTGGCGACAAAGCTCAGGGGCTTAATACTGCTGTCAATATCTGTTCGGGCTGAGCTGGTCGAAGCCTTGCTGGCAACAGCTTCAGCCTCATCCTCCCGCGCGCAACTTGCGCCCAGCTCCTTGGCAGCATCAGCCACCATCAGATACGGGTTGACATGCGCCTCTACCCTCCCCGGTGCGTCCACGCTGGTTGAATCAATCTCAAACCAGCCTTGGGCAGTCTCATCACCGGAGCGGCGAATAAAAGCCGTGCCGCGAATGTCGGTCATCGTCGCTATAGTTTCTTTACCGGCCAGGCGGTGGGCAATTTCAACAATCGCGCGCTCGGCGTTACCGTACAGCAGCAAGTCGCATTTGGCATCAACTACCACTGACCGGCGAACCTTGTCTGACCAATAGTCATAATGCGCTATGCGGCGAAGGCTGCCTTCAATGCCGCCCAGAATGATGGGGACATCTTTAAATGCTTCACGGGCGCGCTGGCAATACACCAGTGCAGCGCGGTCAGGTCTCTTGCCGCCTATATCGCCAGGGGTGTAAGCATCATCAGAGCGGATTTTGTGGTCAGCCGTGTAGCGGTTGATCATGCTGTCCATGTTCCCAGCGGTGATGCCCCAAAACAGGTTTGGCTTGCCGAGCACCCTGAATGGCTCTGCGCTTTGCCAGTCAGGCTGGGCAATGATGCCGACCCTGAACCCTTGGGCCTCCAGCATGCGGCCAATCACAGCCATACCAAAACTGGGGTGGTCAACATAAGCATCACCCGTAACGATGATGATGTCGCAACTGTCCCAACCAAGCGCATCCATTTCTGCGCGACTGGTTGGCAAAAATTTGGCCGTTCCAAAACGAGCCGCCCAGTACTTGCGGTAACTGGTCAGAGGCTTGGCAGCGCGGTTAAAAAAGGAAACATCCACTGGGGCGTTCATGGGGTGTTTTCAGGCAATCAATGGGAAACAGCCTAAGCTGACGAAGCTTGTATTTTAAGGTTTTACAGCGCATTGCACAGCTTGCGCACACTAATGTCGCTTTAAACGGCCAGGAAATTGATCAAAATTGACCCAGAATAACGAAAAAAGCCTGACTTGAATATCAAATCAGGCTTTGACCTTTTAAATACGGGCGCGAGAAGCTATACTTTTTATAGCGACCGAAATCTATCAGTTCCGCACGGTCATCTGCCCACGCATCTCACCGCCCGGGTTGGCAGCGGTGTGGATGTTGGCATACCACCGGCCGGCCATCAAATCAGCAGCTTGGGCAGCTGTCAATGTGGCGCTGCCTTCCATGCCGTTGGTAATCGGATTTGCCCACCCCAGCACTACGCCTGCATTGGCACCCACAGCCGCCGGTCCATGGAAGTGACCGGCGCTGGCGTTGCCCGTCAAACCGCTGTAGCTGACCTTCCAGCGCAGTTGCATGGTGTCCTTGTTAAACGATGCATCAACTGAACCGCCTCCACTGGTCATAACGGGTGGTACTTCGTTGGCGCTGCGCAATTGGGTTGATAGTGCCACCATGTTTGCAGGCGCCATCATGGTGCCGCAACCCGATAGGGTGACGGTCAGAGCAGCGGCGGCAAGGGTAGCGAAAGTGAAACGGTTGATGGTTCTACGTGTTGTCATGATAATTCCTGATATGTGAATGGAAAATAAAAAAAGGGGCAACATCATTATGCTGCCCCCGGCTGGCAACCACTCGGCTGCCAGATTGCTGAGCCTCGAGCGCCAGCAAATAAAACAAAAAATCCTGAATATAAAAGATTAAGAAGCGTGATCTCTGAGCATGTTGCGCAAATTGCGTATCTGGTCATGGTTCATTTGCGTGCCTTGCGCCTGGCGCTGGACAACTGCTTTGGCCTGCATTGGCAAATCCTGCTTCAGCGACTTGCGATACTGTGCAAGGGCGACGTCTTCAGCACGTTCGCATTCTTCCAACATGTCAATATCGCTGTAACCGCTTAGCGAACCTTTAACGGCTACCC
>JAYVEE010000205.1:0-12517 GCA_043749005.1 Polaromonas sp.
GAGCTGCTTCTACTTTCGTTGATTCTGTATCGCGGCGGTGCTGGTATTCCACATGGCCTTCTTTCAAGCCCCTGTCGCCAATCGTCACGCGATGCGGCACGCCAATCAGCTCCCAGTCGGCAAACATCGCACCGGGGCGCTCGTTGCGGTCGTCCAGAATCACGTCAACGCCCGCCGCCATCAGCTCGGCGTACAAGGTATCGGCAGCCAGTTTGACTTCAAGAAAACGGTCCGGGCTGATAGGGCACAGCACCACAGTAAATGGCGCAATGGTATCGGGCCAGATGATGCCTTTGGCGTCGTGGTTTTGCTCAATCGCCGCTGCTGGCAGGCGCGTGATGCCAATGCCGTAGCAGCCCATCTCTAAAAACTGCGGCTTTCCGTTGTCGCCTAAAAAGGTGGCGTTCATGGCTTTGCTGTACTTGGTGCCCAGGTAAAAAACATGGCCGACTTCAATGCCGCGCTCAATGGCGAGCACGCCTTTGCCGTCAGGTGAGGCGTCGCCTGCTACGACGTTGCGCAGGTCGGCAATCAGGTCGGGCTCGGGCAAATCGCGGCCCCAGTTGACGCCAGTGATGTGAAAGTCCGGCTCGTTTGCGCCGCAGACCCAATCGGCCATCACGGCGACTTCACGATCTACCGCCAGCTTGACGGGCTTGAGCAAATTGAGCGGTCCGAGGTATCCCGGCTTGCAACCAAAGTGTTCTTCAATCTCCGGCACCGTGGCAAACCTGAAGCCTGTCAGCCCGTCGATCTTGCCGACTTTGACTTCATTCATGTCATGGTCCCCGCGCAACAGCAGTAGCCAGACTTGGGTCTGAACTGCCTTGCCAGCCACTTCGTTTTTGTCGTTCAGCGTATTAGTGGCCAGCACCAGGGATTTGACGGTTGATGCCAGCGGTATGTCCAGCAGCCCAGCCACATCTGCGCAGGTTGCCTTGCCCGGCGTGGCGGTTTTTGTCATGGCCTGCATGGCTGCTTTGCGTTCAGCAGTTGGCAATAACCTGGGATCAAGGGCCTCAGCTTTTTCCATGTTCGCCGCGTAGTCGCTCGTTGGGCAGTACACGATGGCGTCTTCGCCTGTGGCGGCAATGACCTGAAATTCTTCGCTCAAATCGCCGCCAATGGCGCCACTGTCGGCAGCCACGGCACGGTAGCTCAGGCCAAAACGGTCAAAAATTTTGCGGTAGGCCGATGCCATGTTCTGGTAGCTGACCTTGGCGGATGCCTCGTCGCGGTCAAAGCTGTAGGCGTCCTTCATGATGAACTCGCGCCCGCGCATCAGACCAAAGCGGGGGCGACGTTCATCGCGGAATTTGGTTTGGATCTGGTAGATATTTTTGGGCAGTTGCTTATAGCTCTTGATGTCCTGGCGCATCACGTCGGTCGCAACTTCCTCACTCGTCGGCTGCACAATAAAATCGCGACCGTGGCGATCTTGTATACGCAGCAGTTCAGGGCCATTGGTGGTGAAGCGGTCAGTTTCTTGCCACAGCTCGGCGGGTTGAATGACGGGCATGGTCATCTCAATCGCACCGGCCTTGTTCATCTCGTCGCGCACGATGGCTTCAACCTTGCGAATCACCCGCAGCCCCATCGGCATGTAGCTGTATATGCCAGCGCCCAGCTTTTTGATCATGCCGGCGCGCGTCATTAATTGGTGGCTGGCGATTTCTGCGTCAGCGGGCGCTTCTTTGAGCGTGGAGATGTAAAACTGCGAGGCTTTCATGGGCTGTTTCGGGGTGATGTTGTTTGTGCTAACCGGGGTTTAGCGACGTAATGCAAGTCGAATGCTTGGCATTGCGGACTTGCCTGTGCATAATGGAATCAGTTTAAAAATTTTGAGGTTTGATTATGCTCGACCGGGACGGCTTCAGGCCCAACGTCGGGATCATCTTGCTCAACCAGAAAAGTCAGGTATTTTGGGGTAAGCGTATCCGCACCCACTCGTGGCAGTTTCCACAGGGCGGCATTGACAGGGGCGAAAATCCCGAACAGGCGATGTTCCGTGAATTGCATGAAGAGGTTGGATTGCATCCACAGCATGTTCATGTGCTGGCCCGAACCCGCGACTGGTTGCGCTATGAGGTGCCTGACAGGTTCATTCGCCGCGATGCGCGCGGCCACTACAAAGGCCAGAAGCAAATCTGGTTTTTGCTGCAACTGGTTGGTCACGACTGGGACTTGAACCTGCGTGCTACGGATCACCCGGAGTTTGACGCCTGGCGCTGGAACGACTATTGGGTTCCTCTGGATGTGGTTGTTGAGTTCAAACGCGGCGTCTATGAAATGGCTTTGCTGGAGCTGGCCCGATTTGTACCGTATCTGGAGTTCAGGTCAGGAAAAGGTGACCGCGTGGAAAGAACGGACAACAGACCTGACTTGCGACAACACGCGCCGCACGACCATTTAGCCGGGGTGGGGCACTTTCACAGCCGCTCAGGCGCGACGTTTGAGCTGCCGCCCGGCGCCACCTTTGAGCCCGACCCCTGCACCAGTGCGCCCGCCATGAAGAATCTGGAGTTCTGATGATGAATTTTGCTGGTGTCAAAGTTTGCAGTTTGCTGCTGTTGGCTTTGCTGGCAAGCAACTTGGCGAACGCACAAGTGTTGTCTGACCCCGCAGATTGGAAAGAATCAGACATTCCGCCACCGCCTTTCTACGACATGGGCAAGCTGCTGACGTTTGAAGTCACACGCTCCTCACCGCTGGTGTATGGCGTTGATCCAGCCTCAGTCAGTATTTCAAACAGCGATGGGATCGTGCGATACGTGGTGGTAGCGACAACACCCGCTGGCGCAAAGAACGTGATTTATGAAGGTCTGCGATGCTCAACGGGTGAAGTCAGGATCTACGCGCGCGGCAAGTCTGACGGTACTTGGGTGCCTGTAGCCAATTCTGAATGGAAGTCAGCTCATGACATCTCATTGCCAAGGCACTCGTTGCGCTTTGCAAAAGTTGCTGCGTGCCAGCAAGCAGCGCCCGTCAGCAGTGTGCGCGAGTTGGTCAGAAAGTTGAAAAATCCAAGCGCCGATTAAGGCGGTGTTTTCAGCGCGTCAAGACCAGATTGGTTCGGTGAACCATTTCTGGCTCGCCGGTGTAGCCCAGCATTTTTTCAAATTCGGTTGAAGCCTTGCGGCAAATTAACCGCGCCTCAGTGCTTGAATAATTGGCCAGACCCCGGGCAATTTCCAGGCCGTCCGGGCTTTTAATGCCAATCACATCACCGCGTGAAAAATCGCCCTGCACGACTGTCATGCCAATCGGCAGCAGGCTCTTGCCGTCGCCAGCCACCTTGGCTGCTGCACCGGCATCAACAGTGACTGAACCGCGCATTTGCAAGTGGTCCGCCATCCATCGTTTGCGAGCCTGATTTTTAGCGGTTTGCGCCACCAGCAGCGTGCCGATCGCTTCGCCTTGCGTTAATCGCAGCAGCACCGAAGGCTCTCGTCCCCAGGCAATCACGGTGGATGCCCCCGAGCCAGCGGCCCGTTTGGCGGCAAGAATTTTGGTAATCATGCCGCCGCTGCCAATGCTTGAGCCGACGCCGCCCGCCATGGTCTCCAACGCCGCGTCACCAGCCTTGCCGATGCTGACGAACTGCGCGTTCACGTCCTTGCGCGGGTCAGCGGTGAACAAGCCTTTTTGATCAGTCAAAATAATCAGCGCGTCTGCTTCGACCAGGTTGGCCACCAGCGCCCCCAGCGTGTCGTTGTCGCCAAACTTGATCTCGTCATTGACGACGGTGTCGTTTTCGTTGATGACGGGCACCACGCCCAGGCTCAAAAGCGTCAGCAAGGTCGAGCGCGCATTCAAGTAGCGCTCTCGGTCTGCCAAATCGGCATGCGTTAGCAGGACCTGGGCACTGCCAATGCCGTTTTCACGCAGCTTGGTTTCATACATTTGCACCAGGCCCATCTGGCCAACGGCAGCAGCGGCTTGCAACTCATGAATCGCTTTTGGCCGCGCTGCCCAACCCAGACGCTTCATACCTTCAGCAATCGCACCGCTGCTGACCATGATGACCTCACGCCCGCCCTTGGCCAGCGTGGCCAACTGTTCGCACCACTGGCCAATCGCCTCAGCGTCCAATCCACGACCTTCATTGGTGACCAGACTGGAGCCGACCTTGACCACAACGCGTTTGGCATTCAAAAGGACGCTGGAACCGGACTTTTCTTGCATTTTTGTGTGTGATTTTAGCCGTTATACCAATAAATACGGTCGCAAGCAGCTATTAAAATAATAGCAATTAACCAACCTTCGAAGTTACTCGGGTGGTAGCACCACAAAGCGCGGATCGATTTCTTCCACTGGCTGCTCGCTTTTCTGCACTTTCTTGACGTGCTGGTAAATTGTCTTGATGAGTTGCTCACAGCCTTCGCGTGTCAAGGCCGATATTTCAAACACTGGGCCTTTAAACTTGAAGCGCTTCACGAAATCTTTCACAATTTCCGCGCGTTTGTCGCTGTCAATCATGTCCAGCTTGTTGAGCACCAGCCAGCGTGGTTTTTTAAACAGCGCGTCGTCATATTTTTTCAGTTCGCCCACAATGGCTTTTGCCTGCGCCACTGGATCCACACTTTCGTCAAACGGTGCCAAATCGACAATGTGCAGCAGCAAACGGGTGCGCTCCAGGTGGCGCAAGAACAAGTGCCCGAGGCCAGCTCCTTCAGAGGCGCCTTCAATCAATCCTGGCAAGTCGGCCACCACAAAGCTTTGCTCGGGTGCGACACGTACTACGCCGAGGTTCGGGTGCAGGGTGGTGAAGGGGTAGTCGGCAATGCGCGGCCTGGCATTGGACACGGCAGTGATAAAAGTGGATTTGCCTGCATTGGGCATGCCCAACAAGCCAACGTCAGCCAGAACTTTAAGTTCGAGTTTCAAACTTTTGCGCTCGCCGGGCCATCCGGGCGTTTTGCTGCGCGGCGCGCGGTTGGTTGAGCTTTTAAAGCGCAGATTGCCAAAACCGCCATCGCCGCCCTTGGCAATCAAAATTTGCTCGCCGGGCTCCATCAGCTCAAACAGCACATCGCCTGTTTCCGCGTCACTCAATATACTGCCAACCGGCATCTTCAGAATTACGTCATCGCCCTTGGCACCGAACATGTCAGAGCCCATGCCGTGGCCACCATTTTTGGCATCATGGCGGCGCGAAAACCTGAAGTCAACCAGTGTGTTCAGGTTGATGTCGGCCACCGCATAGACATGGCCGCCACGCCCGCCGTCGCCCCCATTGGGCCCGCCAAACTCTTTGTACTTTTCATGACTGAACGAAACGCAGCCCGCCCCGCCATCGCCAGCGGCAATGTCAATAAAGGCTTCGTCAACGAATTTCATGGTGTGGCTCTGGTTTGCTGCGCAAAGATAAGTAGTCTACAAACAAAAAAGCCCCGACTTCTCGGGGCTCCAATAATGTTGCGAGGGTGAGTCGCAAGGACTTATCGAAGGGACAAGCTTATGCCGGGATGGCAACAGCCGTTACGCTGACAGTCTGCTTGGACAATGCACCTTTGATGGCAAAAGAGACTTTGCCATCTACCAATGCAAACAGGGTGTGGTCCTTGCCAATACCGACATTGGTACCTGGGTGAAACCTGGTACCACGCTGGCGAACAATGATGCTGCCTGCGTTGATAACTTCGCCGCCAAATTTTTTGACGCCAAGCATTTTGGGTTGTGAGTCACGCCCGTTTCGCGTAGAGCCGCCGCCTTTTTTCTGTGCCATTTTTCAGTTACTCCTGATGATTACGACATCAACCGGCAATAGCGCCGATTTGCAGCTCTGTGTAGTTCTGCCGATGACCCTGGCGCTTTTGGTAGTGCTTGCGCCTGCGCATTTTAAAAATGCGAATTTTGTCGCCTCTGCCATGAGAGATGACTACTGCAGTAACACTGGCACCTAGCACCAAGGGCGTACCAACTTTGATATCAGCGCCGTTCCCGACAGCCAACACCTGGTCAATAACGATCTCTTGGCCTACGTCCGCAGCAATCTGTTCTACTTTAATTTTTTCACCAGCAGCAACTTTGTATTGTTTACCACCGGTTTTTATGACCGCGTACATGTAAGACCTCTTAAATTGAGTTCTGTAGACGGATTTCCACAGAACCAAATATTCTAGCATGTAGGGTTGAAAATTGCCATATTAGCCAAATACGCCTCACATTCCAGGCGTGGATCATCGTTTCGCTTCCTATAATGAGATAACTTTATCTCTGGGATTTATCTCTTTTGTCTGCCAATTCATCCAGCACCGCTGCAGCGCTTGCCCTGATTGCCAGGGACATGCACTCAATGGATATGGTCATAGAGCGCCGCTTGAAATCTGACGTACCGTTGGTCAGCCAGGTGTCCCGGTACATCATTGCAGCAGGCGGCAAACGTTTGCGGCCAGCACTGCTGTTGCTGATGTGTGGCGCGCTGGGTTACAGCGGTGAACAACGATTCAATTTGGCAGCGGTGGTGGAGTTTATTCACACAGCAACTTTGTTGCACGATGATGTTGTTGATGAGTCTACGCTGCGCAGGGGCAGAGCTACCGCCAATGAGGCATTTGGTAACCCCGCCAGCGTGCTGGTAGGCGATTTTCTGTATTCCCGTGCGTTCCAAATGATGGTTGACGCAGGCGACATGCGCGTCATGCAGACCCTGGCAGAGGCGACCAATGTGATTGCCGAGGGCGAGGTGCTGCAGCTCATGAACATGAATGATGCAAGCCTCTCTGAAAATGGTTATTTGCTGGTAATTCGCTCAAAAACGGCCAAACTGTTTGAAGCCAGTGCCCGGCTGGCGGCATTGCTGGCCAAATCATCGCCCGCTGTCGAACAAAACTGCGCTGACTATGGCCAGGCGCTGGGCACAGCCTTTCAGGTGATTGACGATGTGTTGGACTATGACGGCGACGTTCTGGAAATGGGTAAAAATCTCGGTGATGATTTGCGTGAGGGCAAAGCCACGATGCCGCTCATCATTGCCATGCAGCGGGCTGCACCCGCTGAACGGACTCTCATTGAACAAGCCATCGTGACGGGCGGCATCGACCATATGCAGCAAATCATCGAGATTGTGCAAAAAACTGGTGCCTTGACTGCCACCCGCGCCGCCGCTGCCGCTGAGGCGCAACGTGCGCTGGACGCTTTGCAAAACCTGCCTCAAAATATCTACGCAGATGCACTGAGGCAACTGGCCTCGCAGTTGCTTGACAGGCGAGCTTGATGACGTGCGCCACCGCCGTCAGTACGATCGACAAACCAAAACATTGAACTATCCATGGCTGCTGTTGAAACACTGTCCAAAGAATCTGCAACGATCGCATTGCCTGGACTGGGCAGGGCGCTTGTCATAGCAGGTAAATTGGGTCAAAAGGCGGCGGAAGACATATTCAGCAAAGCCAAGAGCGGGCGTACCAGTTTTATTGCCGAGCTCACCGGCTCGGGCGCGGTGTCGCCTTTTGACTTGGCACACACCATGTCGACAGCGTTTGCCGCCCCCTTGCTGGACCTGGAGGCCATTGATACTCAGCGACTGCCTAAAGGTTTGCTGGACGCCAAAATTTGCCAGACATATCGCATTGTTGTTTTAAGCAAACGTGGCAATCGCCTGATTGTTGCCACCGCCGATCCGTCAGACCAGGAAGCAGCTGAAAAAATCAAATTTTCTACCCAAATGGGCGTGGATTGGGTTATCGCTGAATATGACAAGCTGTCCAAACTTGTAGAGGTGTCCACCACTACAGCCGCTGCGGCGATGGAGAGCATCATTGGCGACGACTTCGAGTTTGACGAGTCCAGCGCTGAAATGCAAAGCGAAAGTTCAGATGCTGCCGTGTCTGAAGTAGAGGACGCGCCAGTTGTCAAGTTTTTGCAAAAAATGCTGCTTGACGCTTTTAGTATGCGCGCTTCTGACTTGCATTTTGAGCCGTTTGAGCACTACTACCGCGTACGTTTCAGGGTAGACGGCGAGTTGCGTGAAATAGCCTCACCGCCCGTAGCCATCAAAGAAAAACTGGCCGCCCGTATCAAGGTTATTTCGAAACTGGATATTTCTGAAAAACGCGTGCCACAAGACGGCAAGATGAAGCTGAAAATCGGGCCGGATCGCGTTATTGATTTTCGCGTCAGCACGCTGCCCACCATGTTTGGCGAAAAAATCGTGATTCGTATTCTGGACCCGAGCAGCGCCAAGCTGGGTATTGACGCGTTGGGCTACGATCCAGTTGAAAAAGAGCGTTTGCTAACCGCTATTGGCCGGCCTTACGGCATGGTGCTCGTCACTGGGCCGACGGGCTCTGGCAAAACCGTTTCGCTGTATACCTGCCTGAACATTTTGAACAAGCCCGGCATCAACATTGCCACGGCCGAAGATCCGGCAGAGATTACTTTACCCGGCGTGAATCAGGTCAGCATGAACGAGAAAGCAGGCATGACCTTTCCGGTCGCGCTGAAGGCCTTTTTGCGACAGGATCCTGACATCATCATGGTCGGTGAAATTCGAGATCTGGAAACAGCAGATATCTCAATAAAGGCCGCGCAAACTGGTCACCTGGTGCTATCAACTTTGCATACCAACGATGCGCCGACCACGCTCACGCGGATGCGCAACATGGGAATTGCGCCGTTCAATATTGCATCCAGCGTAATTTTGATCACCGCCCAGCGTCTGGCTAGGCGCTTGTGCCCCAACTGCAAAGCCGTGGCTGATATTCCGCGCGAAACATTGCTGGAAGCTGGTTTTAAGGAAGATGACGTAGACGGTAGCTGGACGCCTTATCGCCCGGTGGGTTGTTCGATGTGCAACAACGGCTACAAGGGCCGCGTTGGCATCTATCAGGTCATGCCGATCACTGAAGAAATCCAGCGCATTATTCTGCGCGACGGAACGGCACTTGAAATTGCCGAGCAGGCTCAACTAGAGGGTGTCAACAGCTTGCGCCAGTCTGGCTTGTATAAAGTTAAACTTGGCATGACCTCACTCGAAGAGGTTTTGGGCTGTACGAATGCCTGACGGCGTGTTCAACTTGCGGTACCTTTAAAAACGAGAAAGCACCATGGCAACTGCATCTAAAGGTATTCAGGAGTTTGTCTTCGAGTGGGAAGGCAAGGACAGAGGCGGCAAACAGGTCAAGGGTGAAATTCGCGCCGCTGGTGAAAACCAGGTCAAATCCGCACTGCGCAGGCAGGGTGTGCTGCCCGTCAAAATCAAAAAACGTCGCATGCGTTCGGGTAAGTCCATCAAACCCAGGGATATTGCCATTTTTACCCGCCAGCTCGCCACCATGATGAAGGCAGGCGTGCCGCTGCTTCAATCCTTTGACATCGTGGGGCGGGGCAACCCCAACGCCAGCGTGACCAAGCTGCTTAATGATGTGCGCACCGATGTTGAAACGGGTACATCCCTGAGTGCTGCTTTCCGCAAATATCCTCTGTACTTCAGTGCGTTGTACTGCAACCTGGTCGAGGCGGGTGAGGCCGCCGGCATTTTAGAGGCTCTGCTGGACCGCCTCGCGGTCTACATGGAGAAGACCGAGGCGATCAAATCCAAAATTAAATCTGCCCTGATGTATCCGGCTTCCGTGGTCGTAGTCGCTTTTGTTGTGGTCGCGGTCATCATGATTTTTGTGATTCCTGCTTTCAAGAGCGTGTTTTCGTCGTTTGGTGCAGATCTGCCCGCGCCAACCTTGTTTGTCATGGCCATCAGCGAGTTTTTTGTTGCTTACTGGTGGTTGATTTTTGGTGGTATCGGGGGAAGCATTTATTTTTTCATGCAAGCCTGGCAGCGCAACGTGAAATTACAGCGTTTTATGGACAGGGCTTTGCTCAAAGTCCCGGTGTTCGGCGTTTTAATTGAAAAATCATGCATCGCCCGCTGGACGCGAACCTTGTCCACCATGTTTGCAGCCGGTGTGCCGCTGGTCGAAGCGCTGGATTCTGTTGGCGGCGCAGCGGGCAATTCCAAGTACGCCGATGCGACAGAAAAAATTCAGCAGGAAGTGTCAACCGGCACCAGTCTGACGGCGGCCATGACCAACGCCAATTTGTTCCCGAGCATGGTCCTGCAAATGTGTGCAATTGGTGAGGAGTCGGGTTCGGTTGACCACATGCTGGGCAAGGCGGCTGACTTTTATGAGGCTGAAGTTGATGAAATGGTGGCCGGCTTGTCCAGCCTGATGGAGCCGATCATTATTGTGTTCCTGGGCAGTCTGATTGGCGGCATTGTGGTCGCCATGTACCTGCCTATTTTCAAGCTGGGTCAAGTCGTTTAATGCTGGACGGTTTGCCGCAGGAAGCGTGGGTCGCGCTGGTTGGTTTTTTGGGGTTACTGGTCGGCAGTTTTTTAAATGTGGTGATTTATCGTCTGCCGAAAATGATGGAGCAGCAATGGGCGGTTGAGTGTGCAGAACTCACGGGCCAGGCAAGTGAGCCAACAGAAGAAAAGCTCAGCCTTACTTCGCCGCGCTCACGCTGCTCCAATTGTGGCCACATGATTGCCTGGTATGAGAACCTACCCGTCTTGAGCTATATTTTTTTGCGCGGCAAATGCTCGGTTTGCGGTACTCCTTTTGGCATTCGCTATCCCCTTGTTGAAGTCAGTACTGGCTTGCTGTTTGCTTTTTGTGCATGGCGCTGGGGCAATACGCCTGCAACCCTCGCCTGGTGCGGGTTTTCGGCTGCGCTATTGGCTTTGGCAGTCATTGACTGGGACACCACCTTGCTGCCCGACGATATAACCTTGCCCCTTATGTGGGCCGGACTTGTTTTTGCAGCTTTGCAGTTCAACCCGCAAGTCAGGCTGCCTGATGCCCTGTGGGGCGCTGTGGCAGGCTATCTGTCGCTCTGGTCGGTTTACTGGGTGTTTAAATTAGTTACCGGAAAAGAAGGCATGGGCTATGGCGACTTCAAATTATTTGCTGCGCTCGGTGCCTGGTTTGGCTGGTCGGCGCTGGTGCCGATTATTTTGATGGCCTCGGTGATTGGTGCAGTGGTGGGTATTGGTATGAAATTTTCCAGCGGTTTGCGTGAAGGTGGCTACGTACCTTTTGGCCCGTTTCTTGCCGGCGCTGGCTTTACCGCCATGGCGCTTGGCCCGCAGTCCATCCTCCGGGTTGTTGGACTTTAAGTGCTAAGTCTTGGCTTGACAGGCGGTGTAGGCAGTGGCAAGAGCACGATTGCAAAAATGCTGGTGGAGCACGGCGCGACATTGATTGATGCGGACGGCATATCGCGTGCCACAACAGCATCAGGCGGCGCGGCCATCACGTCAATAGCTGCACAATTTGGGCCTTGCGTCATCAATGCGGACGGTTCGATGAACCGTGAGGCCATGCGTCAACGCGTATTTGCAGATCCAAGCGCCAGGCAACAACTCGAAGCCATCATTCATCCGTTGGTCAGTAGCGAATCAGCCAGGCAAGCGCAAGCTGCCCGGGAGGCGGGATGCGCTTTTTTGGTGTTTGATATTCCATTGCTGGTTGAGTCCAGCCGTCGGCGAGAGCAGCTGGACAGAGTGCTGGTGGTTGATTGCGAAGTGACCACACAAACTAGCCGTGTGATGCAGCGTAGCGGCTGGACGCAAGCCATGGTTGAAAATGTGATTGCCAGCCAAGCAACCAGAACTCAACGCCTGGCGGCTGCTGACCTAGTGATTTACAACGACGAGTTGGCACTTGACGATTTGGCCGGGCAAGTCCGTCAAATCCTGCAGCGCATCACGCTATGATTCGTATTTTCTACAGCCATCTACTGACAAAGACTGCGCCGTGATTCTTTACGAATACCCTTTTAATGAACGCATACGCACTTATTTGCGACTGGAGCATCTGTTTCGCCGCTTGGGCGAACTGGTAGAGCGCGAGCACCCGACGGACCATCATTACGCCATCACCACCATTTTTGAAGTGATGGATGTTGCTGCCCGGGCGGATTTGAAAGCCGACGTGCTTAGAGACCTGGAAAAGCAAAAACACATTTTGAATGGCTACCGTGGCAACCCTGCAATTGCTGAGGGCGTCCTGGACAATGTGACGAAGCAACTTGAAGCCTGCTTTTCAAACGTTAATGCTTTGCACGGCAAAGCGGGGCATTCGTTGCTAGAGAACGACTGGTTGATGAGCATCAGAAGTCGCGTGGGTATTCCCGGAGGCACTTGCGAGTTCGACTTGCCCGCCTACTACGCGTGGCAGTACCTGGACGCACAAGCCCGCCAGCAGGACCTGCAGCGCTGGACAACCACGCTTGTCCCGCTGGCGGAGTCCATCCGTCTGCTATTGCAGCTGCTGCGTGATTCCGGCGCCGCACAAATGGTCACTGCGCCTGAAGGCTTATATCAGCAAAACCTGCCGCAAGGCCGTACTTTTCAGTTACTTCGCCTGCGCATTGACCCGGCGCTGGGCTTGATCCCGGAAATCAGCGGTAACCGCCTGATTGTGTCAGTGCGATTGATGCGCCATGAAAGTGACGACCGTCTGCATGCAGCCAATACTGACGCGTCTTTTGAACTGACGCTTTGCGCCTGAGT
>JAYVEE010000206.1:0-3964 GCA_043749005.1 Polaromonas sp.
GCCCAACTACGTCAAGAACGCCAAGCTGATTGCCTGGGTCGCCGACGTGGCGGCGTTGTGCAAGCCCGACACCATTTACTGGTGCGACGGCAGTGATGCCGAATATCAACGACTGTGCCAGCAACTGGTAGACGCCGGAACGTTCAAAAAACTCAACCCCGCCAAACGTCCCAACAGTTTTTTGGCATGCAGCGACCCGACCGACGTGGCGCGCGTTGAAGACCGCACCTACATTTGCTCTGCGAAAAAAGAGGACGCAGGCCCAACCAATAACTGGATGGCGCCTGGTGAGATGCGCAGCACGTTGCAGCCCCTGTTTGATGGCTGCATGGCAGGTCGCACCATGTATGTTGTGCCTTTCAGCATGGGACCACTCGGTTCGCCCATTGCACACATCGGCATCGAGTTGTCCGACAGCCCGTACGTGGCTGTCAATATGAAAATCATGACTCGTATGGGCAAAGCGGTATTCGATGTGCTGGGCGTGAACGGCGAATTTGTGCCTTGCGTGCACACCGTGGGTGCGCCGTTGCAAGCCGGCCAGGCTGATGTTAAATGGCCCTGCAACAATACGAAATACATCGTGCATTACCCCGAGACGCGCGAGATCTGGTCTTACGGCTCGGGCTACGGCGGCAATGCGTTGCTGGGCAAAAAATGCTTTGCGTTGCGCATTGCGTCCAACATGGGTCGGGATGAAGGGTGGTTGGCCGAGCACATGCTGATTTTGGGCGTGACCAATCCGCAAGGCAAAAAGTATCACGTAGCGGCGGCCTTCCCCAGCGCCTGCGGCAAAACCAATTTTGCGATGCTGATACCCCCTGCTGGTTTTGAAGGCTGGAAAGTTACTACGATTGGCGATGACATTGCCTGGATCAAACCTGCTTCGGATGGCAAGCTGTACGCCATCAACCCTGAGGCGGGTTACTTTGGCGTCGCCCCCGGCACCAACACGCTGACCAACCCCAACTGCATGACGAGCCTGGCGCGCGACACCATTTTTACCAATGTCGCTCTCACTGACGACGGCGATGTGTGGTGGGAAGGTATGGGCGATGCGCCAGCTCACGCCATCGACTGGCAAGGCAAAGAATGGACACCCGCGATTGCCAAAGAAACAGGTGCCAAAGCAGCCCACCCGAATGCCCGCTTTACCGTAGCCGCCATCAACAACCCGGCACTCGATGCCGCTTGGGACGACCCTAAAGGCGTGGCGATTGATGCCTTTATCTTTGGTGGTCGCCGCTCCACCACCGTGCCGCTGGTGACTGAAGCCAGATCCTGGACAGAAGGCGTGTACATGGCCGCCACCATGGGCAGCGAGACCACAGCGGCCGCCACAGGCCAGGCGGGTGTGGTGCGCCGCGACCCATTCGCCATGCTGCCGTTTGCAGGCTACAACATGAGCGATTATTTTCAGCATTGGCTGAACATGGGTGAAAAACTCTCTGCGTCAGGCGCAACATTGCCCAAAATTTACACCGCCAACTGGTTCAGAAAAGGCGCAGATGGCAAGTTCGTCTGGCCTGGTTATGGCGAAAACATGCGTGTGCTGAAGTGGATCATTGACCGTGTAGAAGGTACTGGGCAGGGCACAGACAACATCATCGGCATTACCCCAAGTTATAACGACCTGACCTGGACAGGCTTACCTTTTACAGAGCAGCAGTTCGCCACAGTCACCAGCATCGACAAAGCAGCCTGGAAAGAAGAGCTGGCACTGCATGCTGAGCTGTTCGAGCAGCTGGAGCACCACTTGCCAAAAGCATTGACCGATACCAAAGCGGCAATTGAGAAACGGCTGGCGGCTTGACCTCTGTCGCCGCTGCGAAAAAAACCGCGCAATGCGCGGTTTTTTTTCTTCAAACGCGGCAGGCTTAAACGTCAAGCCGATGGTAGGCGGGCAGAGGCTCAACTTTAGACCGGGGGGCTTTGACTGCGAGTTTGCCGACAATATTGACAGGCGCTACAAAGCGCAAGCCTTCATCGCCCGCAGCATTTCGCGAAATCACCGCTTGTAAATCAGCCATCAGGCGCGCGTCTGTTTTGGCCATGGCCCATAGCCGTTCGTCGGCACGTTTAATGCCAATATTGCGTGACCAGCTGTCAAGACCAGCTTTCGCGCTAAGGACCAAATGCCGCGCTGTGCTGGCAAATGCAGCCAACGCAACAAACGCCACCACCCACATACCTATCCAGAGCGCAAGCAGGTGACCTTCGGCCATGGTTTGCACAACCTCATAGGCCGCAACCATCACTGCAGCGGCAATGGCTGACAAAAGCAAAGTCGCCAACGAGCGGGTGGATGAAAAGTTGCGCTTGATCTGCTGAGTGGACGAAGCGGCAGACTTAATGGCCGCCTCAGCCCGGGCTACACCCGAGTGCTGGTTTGAATATTCAAGATGGACGAAGCTCGTCATGGTGTTTTCCCCTTATCAATAACCAACGCGAAACAGCTTTGGTTGATGTGATATTAGGGTTACCACTAATGTTATTCAACTTTATCTTTATGATGATGGTTATTCACTGCGGTGATAAATTAAACGTCTGCCAAAAATGCAACCGCCCAAACAACCTAACTTTCGCACGCTTGACCTGAATTTGCTTCGCGTGTTCGATGAAGTGATGGCCGAACGCAGCCTGACCCGTGCGGCACGCAACCTGTCGCTGACCCAGCCTGCCGTCAGCAATGCGCTTCGCCGCCTGCGCGAAACGCTGGGCGATGAACTCGTGGCGCGTGAGGGCCAAGGTATGGCGCCCACCCCGCGCGCGTTGGCGTTGTGGCCCACCGTGCGTGAGGCTCTTGGTCAATTGCAGGCATCCCTCAGCCCCAGCAGTTTTGAACCCGCCACAGCCACCACCACCTTTGTACTGGCCATGGCCGACGCCACCGCTGCCGAACTGGTGCCAGGACTGATTGATATCCTGGAGCGGGAAGCGCCAAGCGTATCGATGCGGGTTGTGCCCCTGACGACTCGGGATCCTCGCCGGCTGCTGGACGAGGGCAAGGTGGATTTGGCCGTGGGCCATTTCCCGTCGGTGCTGGCCGACCTGGTCGTACGTGGCCAAGGTGATGAGCCGGTCACCTTTGCCCACCAGCGCCTTTACGACGGCCAGTATGTGTGCGTGATGCGCGCGGGGCATCCGCTGGCGCGCGGCCCGTTTACGCTCGACAAGTTTTGCGCTGCACGCCACATGCTGGTCAGCTTTTCAGGCCGGCCCTATGGGTTTATTGACGAATCCCTCGCATCGCTGGGTCGCAAACGTCAGGTAGTGCTCACGGTGAACCAGTTCTTCACCGCAGGCCGGGTGGTAGCCAACTCCAATTTGCTGACGGTGCTGCCGCAGCACTTTGTCAGCGTCACGGGTATCGCTGACCAGCTGGTGCTTCGGCCGTTGCCATTTGATGTGGCGCCCGTACACATCGATGCTGTGTGGCATAGCCGTATGGAGGCTCAAAGTGGGCATTTGTGGTTGCGACAAGCCATCAAAATAGCATCAAAAAAAGCCTTTAGCCCAATAGACTCGGGTGTAGTAAGCTCCTGATTTAATATCGGTTGGCTGGCCTGACAACACACTCTGCCTGCAAGCGATGCCTCTTACTGTGTTTTGAATCGCGCCGCCAGTGCGCTGGTGTGCCTGGCCAGCAGACTGGCATCCAGGCCAACGGCTACAAACAGCGCCCCCAATTCCAGGTATTGTTTTGCCAACGCCTCATCGGTTGCCAGAATACCTGCGGCTTTGCCAGCCTTGTTGATGCGGGCGATTGCATCAACGATGGCGGCTTGTACAACCGGATGCGTCAGCTGACCCACATAACCCATAGACGCTGACAAATCCGCCGGGCCAATAAACACACCATCAACCCCATCAACCGCAGCAATCGCATCCAGATTGCGGAGTGCGGTTTGTGATTCTGCCTGCACCAGCAAGCACACCTGCGCATTGGCCTCATGCGTGTAGC
>JAYVEE010000207.1:0-3934 GCA_043749005.1 Polaromonas sp.
GTAACCGACTGGGAGGGCGCCAGGACCGTAGGTTTGTCCGAGTACTTGTGCAGTAGGCGTGGTGCTTTGGCCCAATTTGTAGCTAGACGTATTGTTGCAATCGCCGCCTTGAGTAGTGCCAAAATATATTTGGTTCAGGACGTTAGCGATTTGTATATCGGCTGTTGCCATATTGGCTCCCGTACGCATTAAAGTAGGTACAGCACCTGAATAGTTACCACTGTCCCGGGGTAGTACTTTGGCTGGAAAGTTACCGCCACTGTTCCACATGCAAGTGGGGTCACCGTTGGGCAAAACGGCGCGTTGTAAGATGGTGAAACTCGCTAAACTACTACCAGTGTCGATAAGCCTGTCCCCGCCTGATAGAGCTAACCGTAACATGTCAATTGATGAACTGGACGCAAAGTTTAAAAAGTTGCCGCTGAAGCCATCCATCAAGCCAGTGCACCTGCGGGCTGTAGCCATCCCGAGTTTGTCAAACCTTTTGTAATTGCTGTAGTCTGCCGAACTTGTTGCAACTTCGTTGGGAGAGTTGTTGTACGTGTAGCAGCTGTTTGCGTCGTAGTAACCCAAGAATTCTTGGTTGACGTTGTATACCGAATCTCTGTACTGGGCGCCCACTGTCGGAAACTCAACCGACAAAGCCAGGGCTATCGTCGGTTTGTCACCCGCCGCTGCTGCAAACAAAGGATCAGCAGACAAAGTCAGCGATTTGACATTTGGCAGCCCGCTTTGACTGAAGACAAAAAACGCCACGCCTGCCAGCAACAGCACGCCAAAAAGAGGAATACCAAGTCTGCGTAATTTTGACGACAGCCCAGCACCCTGCGGCAAAGAAAACTGGTGAAATAATGTTTTTTTCATGGCGATTCCAACTACAACTTTTTAATTTCGGTAAACCATCTGCAAAACAGCCTGAATGTCGTCCCGTGGACCAAAACCCATGGCTGTAACGCGGTAAATAAAAGCGCTGCATGACGCACCGCTGGTCACGTCCCGGCAGGGTGAACCTTTGCCAAAGTTGTCGGGGATAGCTTCCAGCACGTAACGCGGACGTTTTGACGGCTGAAAGCCGGTACCGCCTGAGGCAAAAGTTCGCCCCGTAAAGGCGCCGTACTCAGTTGTTGCTGCGCTGCTGCCAGTTGTTTCAAAATTTACTGTTAACCAGTCTGGTTTGCCCGAAACGACTTGGGTACACAACCCTTTGCTGTCGCCAGAATTGCCGCAGCCTCCAACAAAGGCACCAATGTTTGTCTGTGGGTTAAAAATGGCACGCCTAGCTGATGCAACAGGCCCGAAAATGTCAAATTCCGCGTCAATCAAAGCTGCTTCAGCCGATTGCCAGGCAATCTGATAGTCACGGTCGTTGCGTGCGCTTCGCTCGCTCAAGCTGGATATTTGGATACCTGCAATGCCCAGCATGGACACCACTGTCAGGATGATCAGTACCATGATCAATGAAGCACCAGACTGATGATGATTTGTCCGAAAGTTTGGACTTGAATGATTGGTTGCCATATTACAGACCCGATTCATTGCGCAGATGAATGGTTAAGGTGACGACTTGCCGCAATCGCGAATCTGCGGCGGGTGTAAATATGGTTCCCGCATCGTTGGTTGAAGACATGGCAGACCCCGGGGTGCCACCAGATGCGCTTAAAGCTGTGCCCAATGGATAGTAGGTTCGCGCGGCGGATTCTTGCGCTGAGCCGGTTGCGCCCCGGATGACCATGCCAACGCGGATGCTGCGCACACGCCGCCAGTTGGCGTTGGTCAGGGCTCCCGTCGGGTCTGGCGAAACGGCCATTTGGTCAGCTCTTAAATAATTTGTTGCCAGAAAAGTTGCTGACGCAGTCACAGCAGTTCCAGCGGCAACACCGTCTACTCCATACAAAACCTGGAAGTTTTCAACGCCTCGGACAATAGGTTGTCGTGCGAAATTGGTGTCGGTACTGCACATCAACGCGGGTTCACCGTTGTCATCGACATCTATATGCAAAATATTGGCCCGAAAGTCATCGCGATCAGTCGGTAATATGGTTTGTGATGTTCCAAAACAGTCGATCATTGAACGGTCGGAAGTTAATGCCCCCCTGAATGCGGCAGTGGTTTGATACCGCAAAATCAAAATGTCGCTGCCGTAGCCGAGAGACGTGGCGCCTGTTCGCGCAGTTGCACTGTTCAGCGGGTCCGTGCTGCTGGCAATCGCATTGTTGAAACCAAAAACTTTTGAAACTGGATTGGTAGTCAGATTCGTTGGTCTGACAGTTGCCGCTGTGTCAATTTCTACAAATCCGGTTTGGACACCCAACCGCTGGATCAAATCGGTTGCGAATCGCCCATTGTCACGGAGTTGTGATGCTGCATCTACTGTTGTAAAGCCTTGTCGACTAACTATTAATGCAGAAATTGCCGCCAGCGCAATAACGGCGCTTATAGCCATCGCTACCAGCAGCTCAACAAGCGTTAAACCTTGTTGCAAACTGTAGGACTCAAGATGATGTTTTGACTGCGTCATATCGAATTGCCGGGCGTGACAGGGAAAACAATCGACGGTTTGGTGGCGCGCTCCAACGCAGTTGCGCCCTGTTGTGTTTTGTCAGTTACTGATCTGGTCCAACCAATTTTTATGACAGTAGTTGCACCTGTACCAGAGGTATCACACGCCCATCTGGCGACACCACTGGCGTCAAAAGGCGCTGAATCGATGCACACACGAACAACAGGGCTTGGCAATTCTGCATCTACTCTGGTCAGCCATTCCGTCATTTGTGCGTTGGCGATTTGGGTGCCATTGGCGCAAGGTGTGGTTCCAGTGGCAACATTCAGGCAATAAGCTGGGGTGGCAGCTGCCATTGGACTGGTATTGAAGTAACCAACGTATGGATTGCCGGTCGCAAGTAGACTGATGTCTTTGTTACCGCGCATCATTTCAGCAAGCTCGCGGGCCAAATTCACGGCTGCAGACTGAATGCGTGCATCACGGTTAGCCTGTATCGCCGCTGCCTGTAGACCCACCATACCCAAAAGACCAAAGGACAAAATAATGATGGAAATCAGCACTTCCAACAACGAAAATCCAGCCAGCTTTTGAGTAAATTTGTAACCCTGCTGCCCGTAGACTTTGACAATAGCTTTGCTTCCGGGGGAACGATGGATTCGATAAGAAATCATGTTCTCATCATAAAAGTTAGCAGACAGTAAGTGAAGCTGATTGCCCTCCGATCATCCCCCTGAATTAGCCGTCTGGCTGAAATTTGAGTTTTCCTTGATTTTCTAAGTACCTATCTTTAAAACTATCGCCTCACCTCGTCCACCAGAGCCCGAAACTCGTCAATATCCTCGAAGCTGCGGTAGACGCTGGCAAAGCGTACGTAGGCTACCTTGTCGAGCTTTTTCAGTTCGCGCATGACGAGCTCGCCCAAACGAGTGGAGGGAACTTCCTTTAAACCGAGGCTGAGGAGTTTTTCTTCTATTCGCTCTATGGCAGAGTCGATTTGTTCAGTGCTGACGGGGCGTTTGCGTAGCGCCAGGTTCATTGAGCCGAGTATTTTGGTACGTTTGTACTCAATACGTCTGCCGTCCTTTTTGACAATAGCGGGGAAGGTAACGTCGGGCCGCTCGTAGGTGGTAAAGCGCTTTTCACACGCGCCGCACTGGCGGCGGCGGCGTATGAAGTCGGCGTCTTCTGAAATGCGCGTTTCTACGACTTGGGTCTCCAGGTGGCTACAAAACGGGCATTTCATATGCTTTTTACTTGCATCTAAACATGTTTTAGGCCTCTATATATTAATGAATATAGGCGCAAGTAGCTATTAAAATAATAGCTATCTCACCTGCCCCATTATTTATAAACTGGAAACCGGCTCGTCAGAGCATGCACCTTGGCTTTGACAGCTTCAATGTTGGCGGCGTCGCGCGGGTTGTCCAGCAC
>JAYVEE010000208.1:0-3929 GCA_043749005.1 Polaromonas sp.
GGTAAGCCAGCCCCTGCTGTAGGCTGGGCGCTGGGCGTCGAACGCGTGCTGGAACTGATCAAGGAGCAGGGTACGCGCTTCCACATGCCAGTGCCCGATGCTTATGCCGTGATTCCTGAAGCTTCGAGCTTACCTGCTGCTTTAAAGGTCTTGCAACAGCTCAGGGGGGCAGGCGTGAGCATACAAATGCATGCTGGTACCAGCCTAGACGGCATGGGTAGCATGAAGTCGCAGTTTAAAAAGGCCGATGCCAGTGGCGCCCGCTTTGCACTGATTTTCGGCAGCGCTGAGCTTGAGCAGGGCTGTGTTGCTCTCAAGCCCCTTCGCTTGTCGATTGACGACGGTAAAAACGAGGAAGCGCGGGAGCAAACTTTGCATCCCCTGGGCGACGTGGCTGCATGGGCGCAAAATTTGCGCGGTTGACACGTTATTTTTGCCACCGCCGGCACTCTACAATCAAACATTTGTTCAGTGTCGCCCCAGTCGCTGGCTTTCGATTTTAAAACAGACTTTTATGGCAAAACATCTCGATCTGGAAGAGCAGGAACAGCTTGCCGAACTCAAGCACTTCTGGAAGCAATACGGCAATCTCATTACTTGGGTATTAATTGCGGTTTTCGGCACAGTTGCAGCGTGGAATGGTTACCAGTATTGGCAGGGTCGTCAAGGCTCGCAGGCGTCCATCATGTACGACGAGGTTGATCGTGCTGTCTTGTCAGGCGACACTGCCCGAATTGAACGCTCCTTGGCAGACATGAAAGATCGGTTTGGCGGCACTATTTACGCAGAGCAGGCAGCGTTATTGGCGGCAAAAGCTTTCTATGAAAAAGGCAACGTGGATGCCGCAAAGGCTGCATTGGTATGGGTATCAGACAAAGCCACAGATGAAGGTTATCGATCAATTGCCAAATTGCGTTTGGCGGGTCTCCTGATGGAGACAAAAGCCCTCGACGAAGCCCTGAAAACACTGGCAGGTACTTTTCCAAAAGACTTTGCTTCTTTGGCCAGCGACCGGCGCGGTGATATTTTGCTTTTACAGGGCAAAAAACTTGAAGCCAAGGCAGAGTACGAAAAGGCCTATAAAGGTTTGGATGAGCGGGCTGAGTACCGCCGTCTTGTAGAAGTCAAACTCAATGCATTGGGCGTTGATCCAGTGGCTGTTGTCGCTACTATGCCGGTTAAAACCGCTTCTGCGCCCGATTTGGAGACAAAAAAGTGAGTTTTTATAGATCATTTACATCGATGTCCCATATTATACGGGCACAGACAGCTATTATTTTAATAGCGTCATTGTCTGGCTGTTCAGTCATGTCTTACTTCACTGGACCTGTTAAACCTCAGCCTGCTGCGTTGCAACCTGTCAGTGGTGCAGTTTCAGCCAAACAGGTTTGGAGCAGCCGCATTGGCGCTATCAACTTTCCGCTGGAAGTTCACGTAGCGGGCAATACGGTGTTTGTCTCGGGCGGTGACGGTTCAGTTGCAGCCATAGATGGACGTACCGGCGCAGACGTGTGGCGTACCAACGCGGGTGCGCCTGTAGTGACGGGTGTTGGCAGCGACGGTAAAACCGCCGCTGTTGTCACGCAGGCCAATGACGTGGTGGTTTTTGTCGATGGACGTGAGGTCTGGCGGCAAAAGCTCGGCGCTCAGGCTTACACCGCGCCCTTGGTGGCTGGTGGCCGTGTATTTGTGCTGGCTGGCGACAGATCGGTAAGCGCTTTTGACGGCCTGACGGGCCGCAAACTCTGGTCGCAGCAGCGCCCTAATGAGCCGCTTGTTTTGAAGCAGTCCGGTGTAATCCTGGCTGTCGGCGACACGTTGGTAGTTGGCTTTTCAGGTCGGTTGGCAGGGCTCAATCCCTCAAGCGGCGTGATCCGGTGGGAAGCTCCCATTGCCTCGCCGCGCGGCGTGAACGACATTGAGCGACTGGTAGACCTGGTGGGCCGCGTTAGTCGGGATGGAGAAATAGTTTGCGCCAGAGCTTTTCAGGCCAGCGTGGGTTGCGTCAATACGGCGCGCGGTAGTCTGGTTTGGACCAAGCCCGCTAATGGCGCCCAGGGAGTACATGGAGACGACAGGCGCGTTTTTGGTAGCGAATCAGACGGTGTCGTGCAAGCCTGGCGGCGTACCGACGGCGAGCGTGCATGGACAACCGATGTGCTGCGCTACCGCAGCCTGACAGCGCCTCTGGTAGTTGGCCGTTCGGTGGCTATCGGTGATTTTGCGGGCATTGTTCACCTCTTGTCCCGTGAGGACGGCTCCCTTCTCAACCGTTTGACAACCGATGGTTCTCCCATTGCAGCGGCACCGGTATTGGTGGGTAACACGCTGGTGGCAGTAACACGCAATGGTGGAATTTTCGGGTTTGTACCGGAATAGCTACCGATCAGGACGATTGGCCGTCAGGCCACATAAAAAGTAAAAATGAAACCCGTTATTGCCTTGGTTGGCCGCCCCAATGTAGGCAAATCAACCCTATTTAACCGCTTGACAAAATCGCGCGATGCCATCGTCGCTGACTATGCCGGGTTGACTCGTGACCGTCACTATGGCAACGGTAGCCTGGGTACGCACGAATACATCGTGATTGATACAGGCGGATTTGAGCCTGATGCACAAAGCGGCATTTACAAGGAAATGGCGAAGCAGACCCGTCAGGCGGTCGCCGAAGCGGATGTGGTTGTCTTTGTGGTGGACGCGCGAGCAGGAGTCAGCGCACAAGACCACGACATCGGCAAATATTTGCGCAAGCTCGGCAAGCCTACAGTACTGACTGCCAACAAGGCCGAAGGCATGCTTGAGGGTGTTCAGCTGTCAGAGTTTTTTGAACTTGGCCTGGGCGAAGTGCTTGGCGTATCTGCAGCCCACGGGCAGGGCATGCGCACATTGGTCGACACCGCGCTCGAGCTGCTGGACTTGCCGGAAGTGGGCGAAGATGCCGAGCCACAAGATCCGTCCATCATCAAGCTGGCCGTAGCCGGGCGGCCCAATGTTGGCAAGTCAACTCTTATCAACACCTGGCTGGGCGAGGAGCGACTGGTCGCATTCGATATGCCTGGCACCACACGCGACGCGATATCCGTGCCCTTCGAGCGTGCTGGGCAAAAGTTTGAGTTGATCGACACCGCAGGCCTGCGCCGTAAAGGCAAAGTGTTTGAAGCGATTGAAAAATTCTCAGTGGTCAAAACCCTGCAAGCGATTGAAAACTGTAACGTCGCCTTGCTGCTGCTTGACGCCACACAGGGCGTGACTGACCAGGACGCGCACATTGCGGGTTACATACTTGAAAGTGGTCGCGCCGTGGTGCTGGCTATCAACAAATGGGATGCTGTGGATGCTTACCAGCGCGAAACCTTGGCGCGGTCTGTTGAAACCCGCTTGGGGTTTTTAAAATTCGCCGCCATCCATTACATTTCAGCCATCAAACGCCAGGGGCTAGGTCCGGTGTGGAAGGCGATTGCACAGGCACATGCATCGGCAAATCGCAAAATGTCGACGCCAGTGTTGACGCGATTGCTGCTGGAGGCTGTGCAGTTTCAGCAGCCTCAGCGAGTAGGTGTGTTCCGGCCCAAGCTGCGGTATGCCCATCAGGGCGGAATGAACCCACCCATCATCATCGTGCACGGTAATTCTCTCGAGCACGTCAGCGAATCCTACAAGCGTTATCTCGAAGGACGTTTTCGCAAAGAGTTTGACCTGACTGGAACACCGATGCGAATTCAGATGAAAACTTCGACAAATCCCTTCAAAGATAAGGAATCGTCTTAAGACTACATTGCAAGCTGATTGTGTGTGATATTGTATGTAGCTCTCAACTCTTGAACACGGAAAATATCGTGAGCAATAACAAAGGTCAGTTACTTCAGGACCCATTTCTCAATACCCTGCGTAGAGAACATGTTCCTGTTTCCATATACCTCGTTAACGGA
>JAYVEE010000209.1:0-3929 GCA_043749005.1 Polaromonas sp.
GAAATGCCGGTTCGAAGCCCGTTTGCCGGACGTGTAACTGCCCGAGCGGGTTCGGTAGGGCAACTGGTTCAGCCGGGCAGTGCGCCAGCACCATTGATGGTTGCCAATCTGCAAACCTTGTGGATGGTCGCAAGCGTGCCAGAGTCTGAACTGGCAAGCTATAAATTGGGTCAACCAGTAATCGTCAAAGTTGCTGCTTATCCTGACGCGGAGTTCGGCGGCAAGATCACATACATCGCCGACATGGCCGACCCGACCAGTCACCGTTTTGTAGTTCGTGCAGATGTCGCCAATGCCAAACGGCTGCTTAAACCGCAAATGCTGGCCAACTTCAACATCACCCTGGGTAAACCGACGGATTCTGTCGCTGTACCCATCAACGCTGTGACGAGGGAAGGGGACGGCAGCATGTCGGTTTGGGTGACACAGGAGGGTGTCCGGTTCAAGCGGCGTAAAGTGCGAACCGGATTAACTCAGGACGGCATGGTTCAAATCATCGATGGGGTGACCCCGGGTGAAAAAATTGCGCGCGACAAAGCGCTGTTTTTGAGCAATCTGTACTTGACCAACATCAACTGACCGGAGCAAACCATGTTCCGTTCAATTTTGGCGTTTGTCTTGACGCGCCGTCCCATCGTGTTGTTGGGATTGCTGGCTTTCATGGGCGCAGGTGTGTTGGCTTTTTACAAGCTTAACGTCGAGGCCTACCCAAACCCAGCGCCCGTTATCCTTGAAATTACCGCTCAGGTGCCTGGCCTGTCCGCTGAAGAAATGGAGCGCTATTACACCCGGCCCATGGAAATTGGGCTGGCTACAACCATGGGAGTCGACAACATTCGTTCAACCTCGTTTTATGGTCTGTCGTTTGTCAGGGTGACGTTCAAGTACGGAATTGACTACGTGCCTGCGCTAACCCAGGTCGCCATCAATCTCCAGCAAAACGTGACGCTACCCAACAATGTACAGCCGCAAATTCAGGCATCCAGTCTGGTGGGTGAAATTCTGCGTTATCAGGTTAAGGGGCCATCGACCTACAGTTTGACTGATTTGCGCGGTATTCAGGATTGGGTGATCTCAAGGCGTTTGTTAACGATTCCTGGTGTGGCGCAGGTTGTGAGCTGGGGCGGAACTATCAAGGAATACCACGTTGAAATCAACCCGCAAAAGTTGGAAGGTTACAACGTGACCTTGCAACAGGTGCTGGCGGCGGTGGGCAACGCGAACAGCAATGTCGGGGGTCGAACGGTCAGTGTTGGACAGCAGTCGGTCAATATTCGCGGGTTGGGTCTTGTCAGGAATATTGAAGACGTAAACAACATCGTGGTGACACAACAGTCGGGCGCGCCTGTGCTGGTTAGGGATCTGGGCACGGTTTCATTGGGTACGGTACCGCGTTTGGGAGAGGCAGGACGTGATGCAGAAAATGACGTTGTCACGGGCGTGGTGGTGATGAACCGAACCATGCAAACCAAGGATGTGATTGCCCGGGTCAAGCAGGCTGTCGACACCATCAACAGCGATGGCACCTTGCCACAAGGCGTATTGCTAGCCCCCTATTACGACCGTTCGACTTTGGTTAACGTGACTACTCGTACGGTCATTCATAACCTGGTTTTTGGTTGTCTGCTGGTGTTTTTTATTCAATGGGTGTTTTTGGGGGATTTGCGCAGCGCGGTGATTGTTAGCGTCAATATTCCGTTTGCGCTTTTTTTCAGCATCATGATTCTGGTGTTGACAGGGGAGTCAGCCAACCTGTTGTCGCTGGGTGCAGTGGACTTTGGCATCATCGTCGATTCTGCAGTGATTCTGGTTGAAAACATTTTTCGCAACTTCCAAAAAACACCTCGCGAGCGGGTTAACGATCTGCGTGCTTTGGCAACTGGTCCCAGCGGTGTAACGACGGACCCTGCAATGGGCTGGACCCAGCGCCTGCGGGTGATTTACATGAGTGCTCTGCAGGTCGACAGCTCTGTGCTGTTTTCTACCGTCATCACCATCGCAGCTTTTTCACCTTTGTTTTTGATGACGGGTGTTGAAGGACAAATCTTTGGACCCATGGCTCGTACCTACGGCTTTGCCCTGGCAGGTGCCTTATTGGCAACGTTCACTATCACGCCTGTGCTGGCCGCCTATCTTTTGCCCAGGCGTGTGAAGGAAACTGAAACAAAGGTGGTGGAAGTCATCCGGCGCGTCTATGAACCGATGCTGCGCTGGACTCTAAAAAACACCTGGATTATGTTTGGTATCGGTATCGCTTTTTTGCTGTTGGTTGTTTTTGTCACAACCCGCATGGGCAGTGAGTTCTTGCCAGCACTGGAAGAAGGCAACTTGTGGATTCGCGCAGCCATGCCGCCAACCATCTCTTTGGAGGCCGGTACCGCCAAGGCGAATCGAATGCGCGAAATCATTAAAAGCTACCCTGAGGTGGTGACAGTCGTGTCGCAACACGGGCGGCCTGATGACGGAAGTGATGCGTCTGGCTTTAACAACGTCGAGCTATTCGCGCCGCTCAAACCGTTTGAAGAATGGCCTGCGGGCGTCACCAAAGAAAAATTGGTGGCTGAATTGCAGGAGAAGTTCGCCAATGAGTTTCCAGGTATCGGCTTTAACTTTTCCCAATACATTCAGGACAACGTTGAGGAGGGTTTGTCAGGTGTCAAGGGTGCCAACTCGATAAAAATCGTCGGCCCTGACCTGGTGATGTTAGAAAAGCTGGCCAACGATGTAGTGGCTTCCATCGCCAAAGTACCAGGTGTTGCAGACCTTGGTATTTTTTATGCACTTGGTCAGCCAAACTTGAATATCCAGATTGATCGTTTGAAAGCTGCCCGATACGGTTTGAACACAGGCGATGTCAATGCTGTTATCCAGGCTGCTCTGGGGGGCACGGCTGCGACAACGGTGCTTGAAGGAGATCGTCAATATGGCCTTTCAGTGCGTTATCTACCCAGCAATCGCGCCAGTCTGCAAAATATGAATGAATTGCGCATCGGGTATGCCCTCAGCACTGGGGGGACGAGTTATGTGCCTTTAAAAGACATTGCCAGCATTACCCTGGACACGGGTGCTACCTACATCTACCACGAACGCAATGAACGCTTCATACCTATCAAATTCAGCGTTCGGGGGCGTGACCTTGGAAGCACGGTGGCGGAAATACAGCAACGGGTAACCGATGGTGTGAAACTGCCGGTTGGTTATCGGGTTTTATATGCAGGCGAGTTTGAGGAGCTGCAAAATGCCAAGGAGCGCATGACGATTCTGATCCCAATAGCCGTCGTGTTGATTTTGGTACTGCTCTATGCTTTGTTCAGTAGTTTTGCGTACAGCCTGCTTGCGCTGGGTGCGGTTCCATTTACCGCTGCTAGCGGCATGCTGGCGTTGTTTTTATCAGGCCAGACCATCAGTATTTCGGCGGTCATCGGTTTCATTTCGTTGCTGGGCGTTTCAGTCATGGACGGTATTTTGATATTGACTTATTACAAAGAACTGCTCATCTTGGGCCAGACGGCAGAGCAAGCCATTACCAACGCCTATGTTCACCGCATGCGCCCTTTACTGATGACGGCTCTTTCCGCTTGCATTGGCCTTCTGCCTGCCGCCTTGAGCCACGGTATTGGTAGCCAGGTGCAGCGTCCTTTGGCCACCGTGGTGGTGGGGGGGATGTTGTTGGGACCAGTGTTTTTGCTGCTGGTTGTACCTGCCATGCGGTTGCTTGTGCTAAAAAAATTAACATTTAAAAAGCGTCGTAAAGGCCTTGGAGGTGATACTCATGTATAAGATTTTAAAACTTGGCAGCAGCAGAAATCTGTTGACGGCAATGGCTGCTGCAGTGACTTGTGCAGGTTGCGTTGTAGGTCCGGATTACAGATCACCCGCTGCCCCTGAAGTCGCAAGTTTTACCCGGCAGCCTGCCAGCGAAATCGGCA
>JAYVEE010000210.1:0-3916 GCA_043749005.1 Polaromonas sp.
TCTATTGTTGCAAAAAGTTGATGGCTACCGACCTATGGGATTCCATTACACAAACTTTACGTGCTTGATGTCTGCGCGGCCTGCATGCAAGGCGTTTTCTTTTTATGAGGCTGACTGTTTAAAAGCTTCATGTTTTGTCCAGTCATTTTTATTAACGTTTTGAAGAAAGACACATCATGAAGATTCAAACCCTGATTGCCGCACTGGCACTGACCGTTGGCGCCTCTGCATTTGCCCAGGTACCGGCCGCACCAGTTGCGCCTAAAGACCCACCTGCCACCCCAAAAATTGATCAGCGTCAGGTTGACCAACAAAAGCGCATCGACCAAGGCGTCGCCTCAGGTGCCCTGACTGCAAAGGAAGCCGCCGGTTTGCAAAAACGCGAAACGAAAATCCAGGCTGACAAAGTGGCGGTAAAAGCCGATGGTAAAGTGACCAAAGCTGAGCGTCGTAAACTTAGACATGAGCAAAACCGTGCCAACGCAGCCATCAAACGCCAAAAGAATAATCGCCAAAAAGTGACCGCGCCTGTAGCGGCGAAATAAGCTGCTAGAAGCGATCATAAAAAAGGCCCCGCAACTGAAGTTACGGGGCCTTTTTTTCGGGCGCGACTTTATGCAGTTGCTTGAGCTTTGTCTTTTTCTGTCACAAACGAATCTGCAAAAAACTCGTCTTCAGGCAGCCCTGCTGCGATGTAAGCGGTCTGTGCAGAGTCCACCACAATTGGTGCGCCACAGGCGTACACCTGATAGCCTGACAAATCAGTCATATCTTGCAACACGGCATTGTGAACAAAACCGGTGCGACCGGTCCAAGCGTCTTCAGGAACGGCGTCTGACACGACGGGAACATACTTCAAGTTTGGCATTTCAGCCACCTTGGCAAGTACCCAGTCATGCTGGTACAAATCAGCTGGGCGGCGGCCTCCCCAATACAGCACTGCAGGCCGCGTGATGCTTTTGAACTGCATGTGTTCAATCATGGCCTTGATAGGCGCAAAGCCTGTTCCCGAGGCCAGCAGCACCATTGGCTTGGTACTGTCTTCACGCAGGTAAAAGCTGCCAAAGGGGCCTTCAACTCGCAAGATTTCCTTTTCCTTCATGGCGCTGAACACATGGTCGGTGAACTTTCCGCCCGGTGTGTGGCGTATGTGCAATTCCAGCTGCGGGGTTTCAAGCTGCGTGTGCGGCGCATTACCCATCGAGTAAGCCCGTCGGTCGCCATCACGCAGCATAAATTCAATATATTGGCCAGCGTGGTACTTGAAGACATCAGCCGCAGGCAACTGCAGGCGCACCACCATCACGTCATGCGACACCTTGGCCATGCTGGCCACACGGGTAGGCATTTTTTTGATTGGAAAAGCGCTTTCATCGGTCACGTTTCGCGATTCGATCACCACGTCTGACAATGCTGTTGCGCAACAAGTCAATATAAAACCCTGCGCCGCTTCTTCAACTGAAAGCGCCTTGATCTGGTGCGTGCCCTGAGCGACTGTGCCTTCGAGCTTTTTGCATTTGCATGAACCACAAGCACCGTCTTTGCAGCCGTAAGGCAGGCCAATGCCACCGCGCATGGCCGCTGCGAGTAAAGCCTCATCAACTTGGGCTACAAAGGTGCGCCCGCTGGGCTGCACGGTAATGTTAAAACTCATGGTCTGTCCTGTTCGCTATGCTTGTTAAACTATTTTCCCGGTGACCCAATTTTGCCTTCAAATCTAAACCCCTTAGGCGCGTTGCCTGCTCGCTTTCGCCGCCAGCGTATTTTGATCATCGGATGTGGCGATGTAGGCCTTCGCGTGGCACGTATGCTGCCAAGCCGTGTCAAGGTTTTGGCATTGACCTCATCAGACTCCCGCGTAGCTGAACTGCGCGGGAAAAACATCACACCGCTGCAAGGTAACCTGGACGAGGCCGCCACGTTGCGCCGACTGGCTGGTTTGGGTACGCATGTATTGCATTTGGCTCCGCCATCAAATGACGACCCGCGCGGCAAAACCGACCCGCGCACCCAGTCACTGCTGCGTATCCTGCGGCTGCGCAACATGCCGCGCGCGTTGGTGTATGGCTCGACGAGCGGGGTGTATGGCGACTGCCATGGCGAGTGGGTGTCAGAAACGCGGCGCGTCAACCCCGGCACATCGCGTGCGCATCGCCGGGTAGATGCTGAAATGCAGTTGCGCTGGTTTGGTCGCACCACAGGCGTACCTGTTCACATTTTGCGTATCCCCGGCATTTACGCGCCTGACCGGGAGGGCGGAACCCCCAAGGCGCGTTTGTTTAAAGGCGCTCCAGTACTGGTAGAAAGTGATGACGTGTACACCAATCACATTCATGCCGACGATCTGGCACGGGCCTGCCTCGCTGCGCTGCGGCGTGGCAAACCACAGCGAATCACCAACGCCAGCGACGATACTGATTTAAAAATGGGCGATTACTTTGACCAGGCGGCTGACCTGTACGGCTTGAGCCGCCCACCGCGCATGGCGCGACGGGACGCTGCAACCCAACTGCCCGCCATGCAGCTGAGCTTCATGAGCGAATCACGCAGGCTGGACAACCGGCGTTTGAAGACCGAACTGCGTCTGAGGCTGCGCTACCCGACGATCAGCTCGGGATTAAAAAATAATGAAGACTTGCTTACTATTATTTAATGAGCTGTTTGCGCCCGTATTACTTGGTCTGAAGCCCTAAATCATGCGATACCTGCCAGCAGTTTGTCAGACTGAACTGGCCTGCTTTATGCTTGTCTCAAGGCGACGCACGAAAAAAATAATAAGTGTCCATATGAAAATAAGGTACTCTCAAAATTGTCGGAGTCACTCTGTCATCTTGCTCAGTGCTACTTTTTTTGAAGTATCCGCGTTTTAGTTCTTTAAGAAAAATTTATGACTTGGTCCATTGTTGCGCGTGATGAAAATGGCCATTTCGGTGTGGCGGTTGCCAGCAAGTTTTTTGCAGTGGGGGCCTTGTGTCCGTATGCCCAAAGCGGTGTCGGTGCCCTGGCAACGCAGGCGCTTGTCAATCCTCTGCTGGCTGCGCCCGCACTTGCCGGCATGGCTGAACAACGCTTGCCGGCCGAACTTCTGGTTGATCTTTTGGCGGCCGATGCCGGCAGCGCACATCGGCAATGTCACATGATTGACGCGCTGGGTCGTGGTGCCGCCCACACGGGTGCCGAATGCATTGACTGGTGCGGGCATACCCTGCGCGATGGTTTTTCTGTTGCCGGCAATATGCTGGCCGGGCCGCAGGTGATTGAGGCCACCGCCGAAAGTTATGCGGCCCATGCAGCCTTGCCCTTTGCAGAGCGCCTGCTCACGGCACTTGCGGCTGGTGAGGCTGCTGGCGGCGACAAGCGCGGCAAGCAGGCCGCCGCGCTGATTGTTTTTAATGGCCAGGACTATCCGGCGCTCGACATTCGGGTTGACGACCATGCCGAACCCATCGTGGAACTGCGGCGCTTGTACGTCGTGAGCCTGCAGCGTTTTCAGCCTTTCGTCACCTGCCTGCCAAGCCGCGAGCATCCGTCGGGCACTACAGATCGCCAGCAGATTGAAGCGCAGATCGAACGTTTTCATGCAGCCCGCGAAGCGGCCAGCGGGGCGATGGCATGAGCGCCCTGCTTGAAGTGCGGGGGCTATCTACATGCTTTAAGGTTGAAGGTGGGGAATTTACAGCTGTTGATGACATCAGCTTTTCCGTGCAAGCCGGGTGCACGCTGGGCATTGTTGGAGAGTCCGGCTGCGGCAAAAGCGTGACGTCCCTGTCCATCATGGGCTTGCTTGCCAAAGGCCAGGGCCGCATAGCGGCTGGGTCCATTACCTTTGATGGTGTTGACCTTACACAGTTGCCTGATTCTGGAATGCGCACCCTGCGCGGCAACCGGATAGCCATGATTTTCCAGGAGCCGATGA
>JAYVEE010000211.1:0-3911 GCA_043749005.1 Polaromonas sp.
GGCTACTTTCTTGCTCAACCAACGGCATCGCATTGATGCCGTTTTTTTATTCCACCATGACCGACTCTGCTCCTACCACTACACCCGCAACCCCCGGCCTTGACAGCTTGGCCAAGTCGTTTGAGCCCGCAGCGATTGAGGCGCACTTTGCTCCGCTTTGGGAGCAAAGCGGCATGTATGAGCCGACGCTTGACACCGCCAAGCCATCGTTTTCCATCCAGTTGCCACCGCCCAATGTCACAGGCACGCTGCACATGGGCCATGCGTTTAACCAGACCATCATGGACAGCTTGACGCGTTACCACCGCATGCGTGGTCACAACACGCTGTGGGTGCCGGGCACCGATCACGCGGGCATTGCGACGCAGATTGTGGTCGAGCGCAAGCTGCAAGCTGCTGGCCAAACGCGCCATGACCTGGGGCGCAAGAACTTTGTCGCCAAGGTTTGGGAATGGAAGGAATCCTCTGGTGCCACCATTACCCAGCAGATGCGCCGCATGGGCGACTCGGTGGCGTGGAAGCATGAGTACTTCACGATGGACCCAAAAATGTCGCTAGTGGTTACCTCGACGTTTGTGAAGCTGTATGAACAGGGCCTGATTTACCGGGGCAAGCGGCTGGTGAACTGGGACCCGGTGCTCAAGTCGGCAGTGAGCGATCTGGAAGTGGAAAGCGAAGAGCGGAGTAGCTTCATGTGGCACATTGAATATCCGTTTTCTGATGGCCCGCAAAAGGACGCAGATGGCAACCCGATGCGCGGTATGCAGATTGCCACCACCCGGCCAGAAACCATGCTGGCAGACGGTGCGCTGGCCGTGCACCCTGACGACGCGCGCTACCAGCACCTGATTGGCAAGATGGTCGATTTGCCGCTGTGCGACCGGGCGATTCCCGTGATTGCTGACACCTATGTTGACCCGGCCTTTGGCAGCGGCTGTGTGAAGATTACTGGTGCGCACGACTTTAATGACTATCAGGTCGCACAGCGGCACAACTTGCCCCTGATCACCATCTTCACGCTGGATGCCAAGATCAACGAAAACGGCCCGGTTCAGTACCAGGGCATGGACCGGTATGTATGCCGCAAGGCGGTGATTAAGGACCTGGAAGCATTGGGCTTTTTAGAAAAGGCTGTGCCGCACAAAAACATGGTGCCCGTGTGTGCGCGCACGGGGGCAGTGGTTGAACCGATGCTGACAGACCAGTGGTTTGTGGCGCTCAGCAAGGTCAGTGATAGCGACCCGACGGGCAAATCCATCTCCCAAAAAGCGCGCGATGCCGTTGCCAATGGCGACGTGAAGTTTGTACCTGAGCAATGGGTGAACACCTATAACCAGTGGATGAACAATATTCAGGACTGGTGCATTTCACGCCAGTTGTGGTGGGGCCACCAGATTCCGGCCTGGTATGACGAAGACGGGAAAGTTTATGTCGCTGAAAACGAAGCGGCCGCGCAATTGCAGGCGCCAGGTAAAAAACTAACCCGCGATGAAGACGTGCTGGACACCTGGTATTCATCAGCGCTGGTGCCCTTCTCGTCATTGGGCTGGCCTGAAAAAACACAAGAGCTGGACTTGTTTTTGCCCTCCAGCGTGTTGGTCACGGGCTACGACATCATCTTCTTCTGGGTAGCGCGAATGATCATGATGACGACGCACTTTACGGGCCAGGTACCGTTCAGGCACGTTTATATTCACGGCCTGGTCAAAGACGCTCAGGGCAAAAAAATGAGCAAGTCCGAGGGCAATGTGCTGGACCCGGTGGACTTGATTGACGGCATTGAATTAGCCCCGCTGCTCGACAAACGCTCGCAAGGCCTGCGCAAGCCCGAAACTGCGCCCCAAGTGCGCAAACTGACTGAAAGGGAATTCCCTGCAGGCATACCTGGCTACGGCGCCGACGCGCTGCGTTTTACCTTTGCGTCGCTCGCCAGCTTGGGCCGCAGCATCAACTTTGATAGCAAGCGCTGCGAAGGCTACCGCAACTTTTGCAACAAGCTCTGGAACGCGACACGTTTTACGCTGATGAACTGTGAGGGTCAGGATTGCGGGCTGGCCGAGCATACCAAAGAGCAGTGCCAGCCGGGTGGAGAATTCCACAATTACATGAGCTTCTCGCAAGCCGATAGATGGATTGCATCCACCTTGCAGCGGGTTGAAGCCGATGTAGCCAAGGGCTTTGAAGACTACCGCCTGGACAACGTTGCCAGCAGCATTTACCAGTTTGTGTGGAATGACTTTTGCGACTGGTATCTGGAGATTGCCAAGGTACAAATTCAAACGGGTGACGATGCGCAAAAGCGCGCTACGCGCCGCACGTTGATTCGCACCTTGGAGGCAATTTTGCGACTGGCGCACCCAGTCATTCCATTCATCACCGAATCGCTTTGGCAGCAGGTTGCGGTTGTCGCAGGAATCAAAAAAACCACCTACATTGGCCAGGCCGCCTACCCGCAGAGTCAACCCAACAAAATTGACGAAATGGCTGAAGCGCATGTCGTCAAGCTGAAAGCACTGGTTGATGCCACACGCGAATTGCGCGGTGAAATGAAGGTGTCTCCGGCCACGCGCTTGCCGCTGTTTGTAGTCGGTGACGCTGAGTTCATGACGCAGTCAGGCGCTGTCATCAAGGCGCTGGCCAAATTAAGCGAGGTCAAGGTTTTTGAGGGCGAAGCCACTTGGGCAATCGCGGCGCAATCGGCGCCGGTGGCGGTTGTGGGCGGCGCAAAAATTTGCCTGTACATGGAAGTAGACGTAGCGGGCGAAAAGCTGCGCTTGGGCAAGGAAATCACGCGGCTTGAAGGTGAGCTGGTCAAGGTCCAAACCAAGCTGGCCAACGAGGCGTTTGTTAGCAAAGTGCCGCCCGCAGTGCTGGCGCAAGAGCACAAGCGCAAAACTGACTTTGCGGCGACGCTTGAAAAGCTAACCGCGCAACTGGCGCGTTTGACGACCTGATCTCAACGCATCATCGATTCAGGCTCGCCCCACTGCGATGGGGACACTGCACCCGGCAATTCCAGGTGCATGGGTGCGCTATGCGGCAGTTGGCCAAAGCTGCTTGTGCCCTCCGAGTTTGAAATCGCCTCATGCATGCGGTGCGCTACATACCAGCTGGAGCGCAGCCGCGCCTCAAGCGTGTGGGAGCCCAGCCGCGGTGTGATGAACAGGTTTTTCAGGCCATGCAGCGGTGAGCTTTCTCCAGCAAAGCTGGCTTCTGCACCGTCCAGTATGCAGGCGTCAATGCGTCCGTCGCGCAAAGCCTCGGCCAACGCAGCTTCATCAAACAACTGGCTGCGACTGATCCCTACCCACAGCTGTTGCCGCTTGCAGGCGGCCAGTAATTTGCCGTTGACAAACCCCTTGTAACGCGCCGCATACAGCATTTGTACCGATATGGCATTGGACTGGCCCATCAGTTCTGGCAGCGTTACGGGCTGAATATGCAGGCGCTCCCAGATAGGCGCGGTGTGGTGTACCGCCGGGTCATAACCTATCAAACGCACACCCAAAGCATGCAGCATGCCTGCCAATGTGTGCGCAGTGGGCGCCAAACCTAAAATGCCGACCGTGCTGCCGTATAACTCACGGCCCATCAGCTGCGTGGGGTGCCTGCGCCCTATCAGAGATGACACAATACCGCGCCGATAAAGCAGCAGCAAGCTGGCCAACAAATACTCTGCGTTGGATCGCACATTTGCGCTGCTGGCATGAATGACCTTGATGTCGCGCTCACGGCAGGCTTCAAGGTCAGTGTTGTCCGTGCCAGCGTGCAAACGGGCAACCGCTTTGATTTTGGGCAAAAAATCAAGAAATTCTCGCGTCACCACACTTTGCCGTGGGAACACTATGCCTTTGGTCTTGTAGCAGGCCTTACGCAACGCTACCAGGTCGTCGGCTAGCTCGGGCTGGTAG
>JAYVEE010000212.1:0-3862 GCA_043749005.1 Polaromonas sp.
CGCAGGGCTTCAAAAGCTGCGCCCAATCGTTCGAGCAACGGCTCGTACATACTTTGTTCGACCTGCAAACGCGAGCCTGCCGAGCATGTCTGCCCAGCGTTTTGCACGATTGCGTTGATGATGGTAGGTATTGCCTCGTCAAGGTTGGCATCTGCAAAAACGATTTGCGGGCTTTTCCCGCCCAACTCCAGCGTGACAGGACAGTGGCGCACAGCTGCGACCTGCTGAATCAACGTGCCCACGTTGGGGCTGCCGGTAAAACTGATGTGGTCGATACCCGTATGCCGCGCCAGCGCGTCGCCTACTTCGTGGCCGTAACCAGTGACGATGTTGATCGCCCCCGCCGGAAAGCCGACTTCCGACGCCAATTGAGCTACACGCATGACTGACAGACAAGCGTCTTCACTTGGCTTGACCACACACACATTGCCCGCTGCCAGCGCCCCGCCCACACTGCGACCAAAAATCTGCATCGGGTAGTTCCAGGGAATGATGTGGCCGGTAACTCCGTGTGGCTCGCGCCAGGTCATCACGCTGTAGCCACTTAAGTACGGCAACGTGTCGCCATGCAGCTTGTCGCATGCGCCTGCATAAAACTCAAAATATCTGGCGAGGGCCGCTGCATCCGCGCGCGCCTGCTTTACCGGCTTTCCGCAGTCGCGCTGCTCCAGCAAAGCCAGCTCGTCTGCGTGCTCGGCAATTTTGTTGGACAGCCGCATCAGCAGGCGTCCACGCTCGGCAGCGCTGATGTGCTGCCACACCAGGTCAAAACAATCGCGCGCCGCGGTGACGGCCGTGTGAATATCAGCTGCATTGCCGCGCTGGATCTCGTCGAACACCTGACCATCAGATGGGTCAATGACGGGGATGGTTTTGCCGGACGAGGAAGGGACGGGCGCGTTAGCGATGTAGTTGAATTGCATGTCAATTATTTTGCGACTAATTGCTTACCAATAAGGAAAAAAATGTTACAGGACCGAAAAAAGCCCGCTACAGCGGGCTTTGAAACGTGATGTATTTATTTACTTGGCAGCTGATGCAGGCACAGGCGTCGGTGTTGCAGCGGCGTCTGGCGCCTGCTTCGGTGCTGGCGCAGGCAAGGCGGGTACCGTCGCAGTGTTGGCGGATGGCGCACTGATAGCTGCAGGTACGGCCGGTGCAGCAACTGCATCACCCCCGTGCACCTTAACCACCAGCGGCACTATCAACAGCGCCACGATGTTAATGATCTTGATCAGCGGGTTAATCGCTGGGCCAGCAGTGTCCTTGTACGGGTCGCCCACGGTGTCGCCGGTCACTGCGGCCTTGTGCGCATCAGAGCCTTTGCCGCCGTGGTTGCCGTCTTCAATGTACTTTTTCGCGTTGTCCCAAGCGCCGCCGCCGGTACACATTGAAATGGCCACAAACAAACCGGTGACGATGGTGCCCATCAACATACCGCCAAGCGCTTTGGGGCCGAGCAGCAAACCGACCAGAATCGGCACAACAACAGGAAGCAGTGACGGAATGATCATTTCCTTGATAGCCGAGGTCGTCAGCATGTCAACCGCCGCGCTGTAGTCTGGCTTGCGTTTACCGGCCATGATGAGACCATCGGCAAACTGGCGGCGTACTTCAACCACTACCGAGCCCGCTGCGCGTCCCACAGCTTCCATCGCCATTGCGCCGAACAGGTAAGGGATCAAACCGCCGATGAACAAGCCAACGATGACCATTGGGTCGCTCAGGTCAAAGCTGATTGCCTTGCCGTAGCTTTCCAGCTTGTGGGTGTAATCTGCAAACAGCACCAGAGCGGCCAGGCCTGCTGAGCCGATTGCGTAACCTTTGGTCACCGCTTTGGTGGTGTTGCCGACGGCATCGAGTGGGTCAGTCACGGCGCGCACCTCGGGCGGCATGTCGGCCATCTCGGCAATGCCGCCCGCGTTGTCGGTGATCGGGCCATAGGCATCAAGAGCCACCACGATACCGGCCATACTGAGCATTGAAGTCGCTGCAATTGCAATGCCGTACAGACCCGCGAGCTTGAACGACACCAAAATGGCAACGCATACAAACATGACAGGCCAGGCAGTAGAGCGCATGGACACGCCCAAGCCTGCAATGATGTTGGTGCCGTGACCGGTGGTCGAAGCTTGCGCAATGTGCTTGACTGGCGCGTATTGTGTGCCGGTGTAGTACTCAGTCACCCATACCAACGCAGCTGTCAACACCAGGCCAACAGCGCAGGCACCGAAAAGTTTCATCTGGCTGCCAGTTGCGGTGATCGCGTTGTCAGGCATCAGCCACATCGTGACAAAGTAAAACGCCACAAGCGACAAAATTCCTGCAATTGCCAGACCTTTGTACAGTGCAGGCATCACGTTTTTCATGCCCGGTGAGGCCTTGACAAAAAAGCAGCCAATGATGGACGCGACGATAGACACGGCACCAAGAGCCAGCGGGTACAGCACGGCATTTACCGGTGCTGCAGCCACCAGCAATGCGCCGAGGACCATAGTAGCTATCAGCGTGACGGCATAGGTTTCAAACAAATCTGCAGCCATACCCGCGCAGTCGCCCACGTTATCGCCCACGTTGTCGGCAATCACAGCCGGGTTACGCGGGTCGTCTTCAGGAATGCCGGCCTCAACCTTGCCGACCAGATCAGCGCCGACATCAGCGCCTTTGGTGAAAATGCCGCCGCCTAAACGTGCAAAGATCGAAATCAGTGACGAGCCAAAGGCAAAACCAATTAACGGGTTAAGAAGGTCAGCCAGTTTTCTATCAGGCGTGTAGTTGCCATTGCCAACCAAAAACCAGTAAAACACCGTGACGCCGAGCAGGCCCAGGCCCACCACCAGCATGCCGGTAATGGCGCCGCCCCTGAAGGCCACATCCAGTGCCGGGCCAATGCCTTTAGTGGCGGCCTGTGCGGTGCGAACGTTGGCGCGGACTGACACGTTCATGCCAATAAAGCCGCATGCGCCTGACAGCACCGCACCGACAACAAAGCCGATGGCGGTTTTACCGTCAAGGAATATGCCAATCAATACGGCCAGAATTACGCCAACGATGGCGATGGTTTTGTATTGCCTGGCCAGATAAGCGGCGGCACCGGTTTGAATGGCGGCAGCAATTTCTTGCATGCGCGCATTGCCTGGGTCTTGCGACAAAATCCAGCTCCGTGTCCAAAATCCGTATCCTACGGCGATAAAGCCACACACAATGGCTAATATCAGCGCTGCGTTGCCTGTCATATTGAAATCTCCTACGTTTTTGCTTGGAGAGTAGAAACGCATGCGTTCCAACCCGCTGCGCTGCTTCCTCATTTCTCGTGGTCGAGATGATTGGCCAGCGCTTGAAATTTAACGCGAAAACATGACGACTTTACGTTTGGACGAGCCTGAATCAGTAAAATAAGGGTAAATCCTTAGCTGTATTACTCTGGCTTTTCACTTGCCTACATTCATCCATTCATTTACATACACCTACCAAACATGTCACTAGATAAAGTTACCCCCGGTAAAGATGCTCCCGACTCCTTCAATGTCATCATCGAAATCCCCATGAACGCTGACCCGGTCAAGTACGAAGTAGATAAAGAATCTGGCGCTATTTTTGTTGACCGCTTCATGAGCACGTCGATGCATTACCCGACCAATTACGGCTATGTGCCGCAAACGTTGAGCGGTGACGGCGACCCGGTCGACGTACTGGTTATCACGCCGGTGCCATTGATTCCTGGTGTGGTGGTAACTTGCCGCGCAATTGGTATCCTGAAGATGACGGATGAAGCCGGTGAAGATGGCAAGGTGCTGGCCGTCCCGATTGACAAAAAATGTTCGCTCTACAGCCACTGGAAGAAGCCCCAGGACATGAACCC
>JAYVEE010000213.1:0-3861 GCA_043749005.1 Polaromonas sp.
AATGATGGGCATGTTTGACTGGACAGAAAAAAGCAGTGCGGTATTGAGCCAGGGCGGCGTGATTGGCCCGGACGAGCGCTTGCCGTGGCCTCAAACTGCCGTGATGGGCGTGCAGCACGTCATCGCCATGTTTGGCGCGACAGTGCTAGCACCGATATTGATGGGCTTTGATCCCAACATCGCTATTTTGATGAGCGGAGTTGGTACGCTGATTTTCTTCTTCATCACAGGCGGCAAGGTGCCCAGCTATCTGGGTTCAAGCTTTGCATTTATTGGCGTGGTGATTGCGGCCACCGCGTATGCGGGCAAAGGGCCCAATGCCAATCTGGGTGTGGCGCTGGGCGGTATTGTGGCCTGCGGTGCGCTGTACACGCTGATTGGCTTTATCGTGCAGGCTGTCGGCACGGGCTGGATAGAACGTTTCATGCCGCCCGTGGTCACCGGCTCGGTGGTCGCGGTGATTGGCCTGAACCTGGCCGGTATTCCGATTAAAAACATGGCAGCCAGCAACTTTGATTCATGGATGCAGGTGGTGACGTTTGTCAGTGTGGCGCTGGTCGCCGTGATGACGCGCGGCATGCTGCAGCGGCTGCTGATTTTGGTGGGTCTGGTAGTGGCAAGCGTGATTTACGCGGTGCTGACCAACGGGCTTGGCCTGGGCAAGCCGTTGGACCTGTCCGGCATCATGACCGCGGCCTGGGTAGGTATTCCGGCTTTTACCGCGCCGGTTTTTAGCGCCAACGCAATGCTGCTGATTGCACCGGTCGCCATTATTCTGGTGGCCGAAAACCTGGGCCACATCAAGGCCGTAACGGCCATGACAGGCAAAAACCTGGATCCCTACATGGGCCGTGCGTTTATTGGCGACGGCATTGCCACCATGGTGTCTGGAAGTGCGGGCGGCACGGGCGTCACCACTTATGCTGAAAACATTGGCGTGATGGCGGCCACCAAAATTTACTCAACTGCTGTGTTTATGGTGGCGGCATTGCTGGCGGTGGTACTGGGTTTTAGCCCCAAGTTTGGCGCGCTGATTCAGGCCATACCACTGCCCGTGATGGGCGGCGTGAGCATTGTGGTGTTTGGCCTGATTGCAGTGGCTGGGGCCAAGATTTGGGTGGACAACAAGGTTGACTTTTCAGACAACAAAAACCTGCTGGTCGCGGCCATCACGCTGGTGCTGGGCACAGGAGACTTTACCCTCAAGTTTGGGCAGTTTGCTCTGGGCGGTATTGGCACCGCTACGTTTGGCGCCATTTTGCTTTACGCGCTGCTTGACCGTAAAGTCAAGCACCCGGTTACTTAGGGCTTGGCTTTTTCACGGGCCAGCGCAGCTTTGGTTGCCAGCAATTCCCGCTCAAGCTCGATACGTTCGTCTATCTCATGCTCGAGAAGCTTGTTGACGGTTGCCAGCTCTTCTGCCGAAGACTGGATTTTTTCCTCGATAACTTCAGTTTTTTCAAGCGCTTGTGCAAGGTCGCCCTTTACGGCATCGTTGGGAATGCCCTTCTTGAGCACAGCATTGACAACCAGCAATTCGTCGCCTGACTGCTTGACGGTTTCTTTAACCGAATCGTTTTGATGAAGCGCTTTGACGAGCGGGCGTGCGACTTTGGAAGTGTCTGATTTTTTTTGGGTCATGACGGGGTGAGGTTAAAAAGCGCACAGAAGAGGCAGTGTGTAACGATACAGCGTTGACAGATACCTGGCGGGGAATAAAACCTTGCCTCCTGATGTCAGGCAATGACTGATTTTCAATCCGTGTGATCTGTGGCTTGCGCCAAAGCAGCTTTGGTTGCTGCCAGCTCGCGTTCCAGGTCAACACGCTCGCCTATTTCTTGCGCCAACACTTCGTTGACTTGGGCCAGTTCCTGGGCGGTGTCGCTGATTTTAATTTCAAGTTCATCTGTGCGTTGCAGTGCGTAGGCGACATCACCGGTTTGCACATGATCTGGGATTTCCTGCTTTAACACTGCATGAATAATCACCAATTCAGCAGCAGACTGCTCGACGATGTTCTGCGCAGTTTCGTTTTGCTCAAGCGCACGTGCCAGTGGCGCTGAAGGGTCAGCGGCGCTAAAAATGGGTGCTGTTTCAAACATACACCCTATTTTAAAGGAACTGCGGTTGTTGTGGATTTCCGCTTGGCTCCGTTCGCAAACTTATGGTTGTGAGCTGCGCTTGGCGTTTGAAGGCGAGGCGCCGAAAAATTTACCGACCGCAGCGCCGATGCGCGCGCCAACTACGGTGCCAATGCCTGGCAACAAAGCTGTACCCACCACTGCGCCTGCCACTGCGCTTTTGGGAACGCTCACCTGCACATTGTCAGTTGGCCCGGAAATCGCCAGCGGCACACCGACGATGCCGTCGACCAGATCTACGGCAAACTCGGCCTCAATTCGCCGATTGGCCAGTGTTGCATCGCCCACCGCACTGAGCGCGCCCGACCGCGCCTTGATGTCCTTGAAGTTGATGACTATGCCCTGCGGCGTGTTTTGTGTGTTCATCGCACCCGTGATGCTGTCAAGCGCGGTTTGCCCGGCGTGGTCTTTGCCTGCGCTTTTAACTGCCTTGGCCATGTCGAAACGCAGCAAACTGGCAGGCGACATGGTGAATCTGGTTTGGGTTTGCAGCGACTGCACCAAATCGACAAAATTAGCGCCGCTCGCGATGATTGCCGTGTCTCCCGATGCCTTGCCAGCCAGCACTGGCCGGCGGTTAAAAGCGGCTAGCGCACTGGAAACTTCCACCTTTTGTGGTTTGAACTTGCCGTTCAGCCGCAACTGGCCACTGGGTGTCGTCTTTAATTGGACGTCGCCATTGAGCGTGCCACCACCCAGGTTGATGCTGAGGCGCCATTGATCTTGCTGCTCAACGCGGGACAGGCTCGCATCTGTCAGGGGTTTGTAGTTAGGGCGGCGCAATTGTGCGATGCGTGGCCGCCAATGTTCGTCAAAGTCCACATCGCCGTCATACGTCACGGGTATGCCGCGCCGCGTGATCCAGGTGACATTGCGAAACACAAAACGCTCAAGCGGGACTGCTGCAAGCGTCAACCCGCCCGGCATGCCGCCTGCTGTTGTACTGCGCCCCAGCATGCGCAGAGATAATTGCGGCATAGTAGCGCCGTCCAGCTCTGCCAGGTCAAACGACAAGGTGCGGTTGTAAAGTGCTAACAGCTTGGGGTACAGCGTGAGCCGTTTGATGGTGACGGGCAATGCTTGCTCGGTGGCCACATCAGTAAGTATGATGGCTGGCACAGGCAACAATTGCCAATCAAGTGCCGACACACTGACCTTCACACCGAGAACAGACTCCAGTTCCAGCTCCAGGTCACTGGCCAATTGCTGTTTATCAGGCATCCACAACAAAACAGTGATGGTTGTCGCAACAACAACCAAGACCAGCGCAGAAAGAAGGACAGCCAGAATTACCAGCGATCGACGCATGAACATTGCAGGAAATTTAATCGGCCGGACATCCGTATGAGCATCAACCAATAGTTGATACGATCCAACCGGGTAAAGGATTATTTGGCTGTAGGCTGTAGGCTGCAAACCCAATCCGCCGGCGAGGGCAGCAAGGGCGGGATCAACAGAGGTTCAAGCCAGCCAATTGCATTGACTTCAAAGGCGAGTTCGGATACGTTTTAATGCTGCAGCCCAATAAAAACGGGTGCAGAAAGCTATCAAAATACTAGCGTTTCGAATCAGTTTTCAGCTGATTTGGCCATCCGTTCGCTTTTCCAGTAAACGTCATCGCCACCATCCATCCTATTGAGCACGCGCGACAAAACGAACAGCAAGTCACTCAGGCGGTTCAGATATTGACGCGGTGCGTCTTTCAGTTCTTCCTGCACCC
>JAYVEE010000214.1:0-3858 GCA_043749005.1 Polaromonas sp.
TCCCGGCGCTCTGAGCCAACGCACCGCCTTTTGCTTTATCCGGTTTTATCTGCGTTTCAATAATTGGCGCATCGCTCTTGGCATCGGCGCCATCTTTCAACGCTGCGATTGCCACTGCCCGACCGCGCGGGCCGAACAGCGCAACGGCGGCAGACGCATCAGCAGGCTCGAATTCAAACGTGATCCGTAGCGAGCCATCAGCCATGTCTTTAAAACCAGCGCTTGTGCCTTTGATGATGCTCATGTCCAAATCTTCCAGAGTTCGTTTATCCTGGAACCTGACTTCACTACCTTACGTTCTGGTATGTAAACATCCTTTATCAGAGAAAACCAAGAAACTGCCGGGTAACGCCCAACTTGTTTTTCTCGCCAGCTTCCGCAATGACCTTGCTTGACCAGCGATTGCATTGCAGATTGAACTGCTAGGTAACTCACGCCAAGCTCGGCAGCAATACCAGCCTTCGTGTTTGACCCATATTCAGACAAATGTGTGCGGATGCGGACGGCGAGGGTCATGCTGCGGCCTTCGCCGCACGCGCAGCCCGTGCCTCGCTGCACTCACGGCAGTAAAAACGCCCGTTCGGCCTAGTGCTGCCAACAGGCGAACGCGGGCCGCAGGCACCTGCCTTACCAAAGCACGTCCGATACAGAGAACCTTGGCCTACGCCAGCCATAGCGAAACGGGCGTCGGGTACTTTGCCGCGGTTTGCGTTGTCTGATCCGGTCATGGCTTCTCCGCGAGGCCGCGCCACGGCCGCGATTGAATACTGCTTCGATGTGCTGGAATGGCCGCAATCAACAGATTACTAGATGGCATGTCCCAAAAAGAGCCTGTCCATAGGCAGTAATACTCTCCAGGGAAAAATTCCCTTTCGTACACGCCAGGAATCGAAGGCTTAATGCTTCCATCAATCCACGGCGTTAGTTTTGGTTTCTTAGTCATGCGATCACCCCTAGCGCAGCGCGCCCCTTTGCCGTTAGCACAACTCGGCGTTCGATGAAACCACGAACGCGCAAATCTTCGGCAAGCGCGTCATAGCGAGCGCCGTCATTTATGGTTTTGAGAAGCCGCAGGAATTCCCGCGTAGTGCATTCGCCACCTTGTGCGGCAACAGCTTGCAGGGTGCGGGTGACGCGGGAACCGGGCTTGGTCATGGATGTCATGCCGTGACCTCTGTAGTAAAAATACCCCATGCGGCGCGCCGCTTTTTCATGAGCGCTTCATATCTCGAATATGCCGATGTTTTGGTCGGGCTGAAATCAAGGTATTTGCACCAGTAATCATTTTTCAGCAGGGTTTTACACACGCGCCTCCAGCTTGGAACCTTGCGTGCGTTTTCCAACTTGATCGGAACTTCGGCACCGTCAGGCAATCCATCAGGATATCCGCGCACCCGATACCATTGGATGTAATACGCGATCTTGTTTTTATAGTGCTCGCGCGTTTTAGGTGGCGTGCTATCAAGAATAGAAAGCGCAAACGATTTCCACGTATGACCGTTCGGCAGACTAATCGTGTGGTTTCCCATCATCGAGCCGCGAGTGTTTGCGTACAGTTTCCCGGTGTTAGCCCCGTTGGCCCGCAAGACTAGCTTCGCCCACACAGCAGGCTCAATGATTTGATACAGCCACATCCCTTTGCGTGATTCTTCGCCAAACGGCTCGCATATCCGCATTTGGTGAAGCGTCATACCGGCTTGATGCATGCGGTCATATAGCCGGTTGTAGTTTTTCCCCGTCTTGCCGTGAAACGTCCAAATGTCCTCGGTTACCCAGTCATAGATTGGGTACACGTTCCACACGTCATCAACAACATTTGTGGTGAACATTTTGCCGTCATACGTTGGTTTGTCGCGGGCCAGCGTGCGAAAGCGGTTAAGGCTTTCTTGTGCTCTGATGCCAACGAAACAGGCTGTGCGCTCGCCCTGCGCGTACCACTTACCAAACGCTGGCACAAATTCTTCAAACATGATCCCGTCATACCAAAACGGTAGCGATGCGCCATCGGTAATGCTAATTGCTTCAGGTTGGCGAACCCACAAGTTTTGCTTGTTCTTGTCCCACGATTGCCATTCAGGTTCCACCGCTGAACATGCGTTCCATGTCTTGATCGGCACGGCGCACCAGTACGGATCGATACAGTCTGCATATTCCTCATACATTGCCCGCGCGAAATCAATCGTGTGTGTGAATTGCGCTTCCCAATCGAGGAAGAACAAACCCACCTTGCGGCCACGTTTACGGGCCTCGGTAAGCACAAGGTGCGCCATGACGCCCGAATCTTTGCCGGCGCTGAAACTGCAATAGATGCGCGGGAAGTTGTCAAACGTCCACTCAACCCGCTGTTGCGCAGCAGTGAGCACGTCAACCCCGAGCGAATATTTTGGCATTGCTTTTCTCCCAATATTCAATCGCTGACTGAGCTTGAGCATTAGCAAGGTTTTGCTGCTCAATTGACAGATGACCCCACGCTTCACGCACTATGTCTTCAGGGCATTGGATCGCCATTGCGACTGCGGCATGGCCAATCCAAGCTTTTCGATTCGTTTCCCACTTAGTCAGGTTGTGCTCGCATGAGTAGGGCCACATATCGGCAACCTTGCGCATCCACTTTCCGTACTGCGTGTGATCTCCCGTGAACTCGATTGCTTTTTCAAGCCACATCTTCTTTTCTTTCACGGTTCCCCACATGTTGTGATTCACTTCTTCCCAACTCCAAAACGGGTGCCAACGCTCGCGGTAGTCTGGGATCTCAATCATTCAGTTTCGCTTTCAACATTAGCGCCTTCGGCATCCTCAAACGAAGTTGCCTGCCACGCTTCGGAAAAACTTCGGTCGGCAAACAAACCAGCAAGGCCCGTCACCTGCGTCAACCGCAACACTTCGTCGGAGTCCATGCCAAGCTCAAGCGCGATCTTTTCGTCTGACCAAAATCGGCGTTTCAACTCCACAACAATGTCAGCCATTGATTCAACGCGATGCTCGCCGCGTGCGCGGTTGTGGCGAATCGTCGCAGCCATGCGGTCGCCCTTGTCTTGCCGGGCACCGTTGATGGTCACAACAGGTAAATAGCCATGCACGCGCTCGCGCACAGTCGGCGACTCACGGCCGACGCGGTGCCGGTGGAAACCGTCAACTACTTCGCGCACGTTGTCATCGCGCAGCCAAGAAACAATCGGCTGCGTATAGCCGTCTTCCGTGATGCTGTGCTCAAGCAGCTTCATTTCGGGTGGCGCTACGCTGTTTGGGTTGTAGTCATTGGCCGTAACTTGCTCAGCTTTGACCCAACGAACACAATCTACCGGCTCTTCTTTGAATGGCGAAAACTCGCGCAATTCTTCCCTGATGCGGTTGATTGTCTCGATGCGGGTTTGCATATCCAATTCTTGCAACGCAAAAAAATTACTTTTGCAGTCGGCGACAATTTGTTCTGCCATTGGATACGAAATCATTTCGATTTGCATATGATCCCTACGCGTCGCGTTTCCAATCACAACCGGGTTCATTCCGAATCCCCCAATCGCAACAGCGATGAAAAGTTGCTGGAAATGTGCGTGATCTGCGTCTTCGGCCCGTTTACGCCCGCCAAACGGACTGTCTCTGCCTTTGCGGGATTGCCGATCAGCACTGGCGGCGCCGACCGATAACCTTTCGCGCCGTTTGAAATCTCGATCTCACCCAACAAAACGGCCGGGTAGGCGACATCCCCACGGTTCGCATAGGCTTTGTAACCATCACAAAAACGTTTCTGCAAAAACGGCAGGTCGTCGGTCTTGCTGCGGCAAAGCTGCATCCACCCGCCCATGTCCGTGATCGACGCGTGAATCACGCCGTCGTCAAAGCACACAGACGAATAGG
>JAYVEE010000215.1:0-3858 GCA_043749005.1 Polaromonas sp.
CTGGTTCGCGGCGGTCGTGTCAAGGACTTGCCTGGTGTGCGCTACCACATCGTTCGTGGCTCGCTTGACTTGCAAGGCGTGAAAGACCGCAAGCAGTCACGCTCCAAGTACGGTGCTAAGAAGCCGAAGGCTAAATAAATTAAGTAACTTCTAATTGAAGTTGCCAAAAGCAAAACAAGCTTTTTAAAAATACGAAGGCAGCTGTCCTTCTGCATAACGCAACAACAGTCAATGACCCGATTTTGGGTCGAGTAAGTGAGAGTTTTATAACTCTCGTGGTACTGCCCAAAGCAATGCCAACTGAAGCAAAGAGGTGAAAACATGCCACGTCGTCGCGAAGTCCCTAAACGTGAAATTCTTCCGGATCCTAAATTTGGTGATGTCGATCTCGCCAAATTCATGAACGTCATCATGCAAGGCGGCAAAAAAGCCGTTGCAGAACGCATCATTTACGGTGCGCTTGAGTTTATTGAAAAGAAAAACCCCGGCAAGGACCCGCTTGAGGCCTTTCATATGGCCATGGGCAACATCAAGCCGATGGTTGAAGTGAAGTCCCGCCGCGTCGGTGGTGCAAACTACCAGGTGCCAGTTGAAGTGCGCCCAGTCCGCCGTATGGCGCTGGCCATGCGCTGGTTGAAAGAAGCCGCCAAAAAGCGTGGTGAAAAATCCATGTCACTGCGCTTGGCCAATGAGCTGATGGAGGCCACTGAAGGCCGCGGCGGCGCCATGAAAAAACGTGATGAAGTTCACCGCATGGCAGAAGCGAATAAGGCATTCAGCCACTTCCGCTTCTAAGTCCTGTCGCAACGCCTGCCAGCCAAGTGCAAATCTAACCAGATGCACTGGCTGGCAAATCTGTTTCAGGCAACCTCCTGAATCAGTATGAAAATTGAGCACTGAATTTTGTTCATTTATGTTCGCCAATCCGAACTGAAAGCAATGTATGCCCCGCGCAACCCCCATTGAAAACTACCGCAATATCGGTATTTCTGCCCACATCGATGCTGGTAAAACCACCACCACCGAACGTGTTCTGTTTTACACCGGCGTGAACCACAAAATTGGTGAAGTCCATGACGGCGCGGCCACCATGGACTGGATGGAGCAAGAGCAGGAGCGCGGCATCACGATTACTTCTGCTGCCACCACCTGCTTCTGGAAGGGCATGGACAAGTCTTTGCCTGAGCACCGCATCAACATCATTGACACCCCCGGCCACGTTGACTTCACGATTGAAGTTGAGCGCTCGATGCGCGTGCTTGACGGTGCGTGCATGGTGTATTGCGCTGTGGGCGGAGTACAGCCACAGTCTGAAACCGTTTGGCGCCAAGCCAATAAATACAAAGTGCCACGCCTCGCCTTTGTCAACAAAATGGACCGTACCGGTGCCAATTTCTTCAAAGTCGTTGAGCAGATGAAGTTACGCCTGAAGGCCAGCCCGGTACCGATGGTGATCCCGATCGGTGCTGAAGAAAACTTTACCGGCGTGGTTGACCTGATCAAAATGAAGGCCATCATCTGGGACGAAGCCTCACAAGGCATGAAGTTTGACTACCGCGAAATTCCGCCTGAGCTGCTTGAGCTGGCCAAAGAATGGCGCGAAAAGATGGTCGAAGCTGCGGCTGAAGCATCTGAAGAGTTCATGAACAAATACCTTGAAGAAGGTGATTTGACAGAAGACGAAATCAAGCTGGGCATTCGCACGCGCACCATTGCAAGCGAAATCCAGCCAATGTACTGCGGCTCTGCGTTTAAAAACAAGGGCGTTCAGCGCATGCTGGATGCAGTGATTGAGTTCATGCCGTCGCCTATCGATATTCCCCCCGTCAAGGGTATGGACGAAGACGAAGTACCTGTCACCCGCAAGGCTGATGACGGCGAAAAATTCGCTGCTTTGGCATTCAAATTGATGACAGACCCGTTTGTGGGCCAGCTGACTTTCGTACGCGTTTATTCTGGCGTGCTGAAAAAGGGCGACAGCGTTTTCAATCCCATCAAGGGCAAAAAGGAACGTATTGGCCGTATCGTGCAAATGCACGCCAACAACCGTGAAGAAGTCAGCGAAATTCGTGCGGGCGACATCGCTGCCTGCGTGGGCCTGAAAGATGTGACAACCGGTGAAACCTTGTGTGATCCGGACGCCATCGTCATGCTGGAGCGCATGGTGTTCCCTGAGCCTGTGATTACCCAGGCAGTCGAGCCAAAAACCAAAGTCGACCAGGAAAAAATGGGCATTGCCTTGCAGCGTTTGGCGCAAGAAGATCCTTCCTTCCGCGTCAAGACTGACGAAGAGTCTGGCCAGACCCTGATTGCAGGCATGGGCGAGCTGCACCTTGAAATTATTGTTGACCGTATGAAGCGTGAGTTTGGGGTGGAAGCCAACGTCGGCAAGCCGCAGGTGGCTTACCGTGAAACTATTCGCAAGGTAATTGAAGATGCCGAAGGAAAATTTGTTCGCCAGTCAGGTGGCAAGGGTCAATATGGTCACGTTGTACTGAAAATTGAGCCGAACGAGCCGGGTAAAGGCATTCAGTTTATCGATGCCATCAAGGGTGGAACCGTGCCGCGCGAATACATTCCTGCGGTTGAAAAAGGTATTCACGAAGCGGTCACGTCCGGCGTGCTGGCTGGCTACCCGGTGGTTGACGTGAAAGTCACGCTGCACTTTGGCTCGTACCACGACGTTGATTCGAACGAGATGGCCTTTAAAATGGCGGCGATTTTTGGCTTCAAGGAAGGCTGCCGCAAAGCCAGCCCGGTGATTCTGGAGCCGATGATGGCGGTTGAAGTTGAAACACCTGAAGACTACGCCGGTAACGTGATGGGCGATTTGTCCTCACGCCGCGGCATGGTGCAGGGCATGGAAGACATGGTTGGTGGCGGCAAAGCCATCAAGGCAGAAGTGCCGTTGTCTGAAATGTTCGGCTACTCAACCACGCTGCGTTCGATGTCGCAGGGCCGTGCAACCTACACAATGGAATTCAAGCACTACTCGGAAGCGCCGCGTAACGTGTCAGAAGCCATCATGGCAGCCCGCGCTAAATAAAGAAATCTGTCTGCGATTTCGCACCCAACGCTGCCCGTGGCGATGGAAGAAGTGACGAAATGCAAACATTAAACCTGTCACGGGCACGTTCTTTTTATTGGAGTATTTGAAATGGCAAAAGGCAAATTTGAGCGGACCAAACCGCACGTCAACGTCGGCACGATCGGCCACGTCGACCACGGCAAGACCACCTTGACCGCAGCGATCACCACCGTTTTGGCGGCCAAGTTCGGCGGCGAAGCCAAAGGCTACGACCAGATTGATGCAGCACCTGAAGAAAAAGCACGCGGCATCACCATCAACACCGCCCACGTTGAATACGAAACAGCCAATCGCCACTACGCCCACGTAGACTGTCCAGGCCATGCTGATTATGTTAAAAACATGATTACTGGCGCAGCACAGATGGACGGCGCGATCTTGGTTTGCTCCGCAGCAGACGGCCCAATGCCACAAACTCGTGAGCACATCCTGTTGGCGCGCCAAGTTGGTGTTCCTTACATCATCGTATTCCTGAACAAGTGCGACATGGTTGATGACGCTGAATTGTTAGAACTCGTTGAAATGGAAGTACGTGAATTACTGTCCAAATACGAATTCCCAGGCGACGACCTGCCTATCATCCAAGGATCCGCAAAATTGGCGCTCGAAGGCGACAAAGGTCCACTGGGCGAAGAAGCCATCATGAAACTCGCTGATGCACTAGACAGCTACATCCCAACACCAGAACGCGCTGTTGACGGCGCCTTCCTGTTGCCAGTAGAAGACGTCTTCTCCATCTCCGGTCGCGGTACTGTCGTAACAGGTCGTAT
>JAYVEE010000216.1:0-12252 GCA_043749005.1 Polaromonas sp.
TCAATACATAGCTGGCGCGCGCAAACACGTCTTCGGGAAGTAATTTGACCCCTTTGGGCAACAGGCTGTGTAGCTCAATAAAGCTTTTGACAGCTGTAAAAAGCCCGTCACGCAAGCCGCTTTCATGGGTGCCGCCAGCGCTGGTTGGAATCAGGTTCACATAGCTTTCGCGCATCGGCTGGCCGTCATCAGTAAATGCCACACACCATTCCGCGCCCTCACCTTCGGCATACGTTTCATGCTGAGAGTCGGCAAATCCCTTACCTTCAAACATCGGGATCACCAAATCTCCATTAAGCGTTTGGGCGAGGTAGTCGTGCAGACCGCCTTTGTAAAGCCATGTCTGGCTGTCTTTGTTTTTCTCAGTTGCCAACGTCACAGACACACCCGGCATCAGTACAGCCTTGCTGCGTAGCAAGTGCATCAGCTCGTTCAACGGCAAAACAGAGGATTCAAAATACTTGGCATCCGGCCAGGCACGAACTGACGTGCCGGATCTTCGGTCGCCTTCAGAAGCCTTGCGCAAGTGCAGCTTTTTAATCACCTCTCCGCCTGAAAATACCAAGTGGGCCACCATACCGTCACGGTAAGACGTGACTTCCAGTCTTTTGGAAAGCGCGTTCGTAACGCTGACACCCACGCCATGCAAACCGCCTGAAAAGCTGTAGGCACCACCTTTGCCCTTGTCAAACTTGCCGCCCGCATGCAGCCGAGTGAATACCAGCTCAACAACAGGCGCCTTTTCTTCGGGGTGTAGGCCATGCGGTATGCCGCGGCCATCATCGTCAACGCAGACAGAGCCATCGGCGTGCAGTGTGACTTTGAGTTTCTTGCCGTGGCCCGCTAGCGCTTCGTCTGCTGAATTGTCCAGAACCTCTTGAATGATATGGAGAGGATTGTCTGTGCGCGTGTACATGCCCGGTCGCTGTTTGACAGGCTCCAGGCCCTTAAGAACGCGAATTGAACTTTCTGAATATTCTGGCGAAGAAATTGATGGATAGGGAAGTGGTTTGAGTGCCATAGGAGGTCAATATTTTGAAGTAATTGTAAATGGGAGTCAAAAACAAGCTGGATATAACCACAGCTCAAACACTTAAAAGAAATGTTGCGTGACAACGCACCCTTGCTGGTCAAGTTAAAGTTGTGTAATGAATTCAGCACAAGCAAGCTCTGTAAAAGTACTTTCAATGACTCAGGTTCTGGTCTGTGGCGCGGCGGTTGTTACGCTGTCCATGGGTATCCGCCATGGCTTTGGCCTATGGCTGCAACCCATCACCCAGGCCCAAGGCTGGACGCGCGAAACTTTTGCTTTTGCCATTGCCATCCAAAACCTGTCATGGGGAGTTTGTGGCATTTTTGCGGGAATGCTTGCAGACAAGTTGGGCGCTTTCAAGGTTCTGCTGGGTGGGGCGGTTCTGTACTCGCTAGGTTTGGCAGGCATGGCGTTATCGCCCACGGGCTATTTATTTACATTGACGGCAGGCGTGCTGATTGGTGCGGCGCAGGCGGGTACAACCTATGCAGTGATTTACGGCATCATTGGCCGCAATATTTCTGGCGACAAACGCTCCTGGGCGATGGGTGTAGCGGCGGCAGCGGGCTCGTTTGGGCAGTTTTTGATGGTGCCAATTGAAAGCTTCCTGATCAGCAACATTGGGTGGCAACAGGCGCTGCTTGTTTTGGCGGGTGCAGTACTTCTCATCATGCCGCTGGCTTTTGGTCTGCGTGAAGGTGGCTTTGCCGCTGGACAAACGCCCAAACGCGACCAGACCATCGTCCAGGCTCTGCGCGAGGCTTTCAAATACCCGAGCTTCCAACTGCTGATGGCGGGCTACTTTGTGTGCGGTTTCCAGGTGGTGTTCATTGGTGTACACATGCCGAGTTACCTGAAAGATAAAGGCCTGTCTCCACAAGTAGCCGGTTACGCGCTGGCGCTCATTGGCTTGTTCAATGTCTTCGGTACCTATGCAGCAGGAACGCTTGGCCAGCGCATGGCCAAAAAGAACATTTTGGTGTTTATCTACTTTGCCAGAGCGGTCGTCATTACAATTTTTATTGCCACCCCGCTCACCCCTGTGAGTGTGTACATTTTTTCCGGCGCGATGGGGTTGTTGTGGCTATCTACTGTGCCGCCTACCAACGCCGCTGTAGCGCAGATTTTCGGTGTGGCTCATTTGTCGATGCTCGGTGGCTTTGTGTTTTTCAGTCACCAGATTGGCTCGTTTTTAGGGGTTTGGTTAGGAGGCGTAATTTACGACAAAACGGGCAGCTATGACATCGTCTGGTACCTCACGATTGCGCTTGGCATATTTGCAGGGCTGATCAATTTGCCTGTGCGTGAAGCGCCGATTCAGCGCACTGCACTGCGCCAACAATCTGCGGGGGCTTAAGGTGTCTCATCAACGCATAATGCAGAGTTTCTTGTGGTTGGCTGCTGCAACAGTCATGTTTGGTGTGTTTGCGATGTACATTCAACCAGATTTTCTGGTGGTACTGTCTAACTTGGTGTGGGTGTGTTTTTGATGACGAATGATTAATTTTCAAAATATTTTGGGTTTTATATCGACTTTCAGGCTAATGAATTTTTGAGTAAGCAGCCATGAAAGTAATAGTAAACAAGTGCACCCAAGGCGTCTCTGAGCCACCATCAGCCTGGATCAAGCGTTGGGCTCATCTGGTAAAACCCAACGGCACGGTTCTAGACGTAGCTTGCGGGCATGGTCGTCATGCCTACTACTTCAACCAACTGGGGCACCCGGTAACCGTTTTAGATCGTGCGCAAGCCGCTATTGAATCAATAGAAATTGATGCTCGTGCTTGCGAAAAAATCGTAGCTGACATTGAAAACGACGCATGGCCACTTGCTGGCAGGGATTTTGATGCAGTAGTGGTAACCAACTACTTATGGCGTCCCTTGTTGCCAAATTTGCTGGGCAGTGTTGCAGCATGCGGAGTGTTGATGTATGAAACATTTGCAGCAGGCAATGAAACTATAGGCAAGCCGTCAAGGCCAGATTTTCTGCTCCAGCCCAGCGAGCTGCTGGAAATTTGCAAAGATCTTCGGGTAGTAGCATTTGAAGACGGTTTCACCTCAGGCGACGGTGAAGCCCCCCGGTTTGTTCAACGCATTGCTGCCGTGCGCGAAACCCTTTTCGACCAATCTCCTGCACGCTACAAGCTAGTGTGATAGTGCCTTTCTGACTGGGTAGAATGATGGTTTGCCTACAGGCGCAAATCGACCGATATATTAAGACATGAATCAAATTACCGGCAGCATTGTTGCACTGGCAACGCCTCTACACCCTGATGGCAGCGTCGATTATCCGACGTTACGCAAACTGGTGGACTGGCACGTGGCTGAAGGTACGGACTGCATTGGTGTGGTGGGCACCACAGGCGAGTCCCCGACTGTTAACGTCGAGGAGCACTGCGAGATTATTCGCGTGTCAGTTGAGCAAGCCAATAAGCGTGTTCCTATCATGGCCGGGTGTGGAGCAAATTCAACCGCCGAGGCCATTGATCTGGCAAAGTTTGCCAAAGGCGTGGGTGCTGATTGTCAACTGCAAGTCGTGCCGTACTACAACAAGCCTACGCAAGAAGGTCAGTATCAGCACTTTAAGGCGATCGCCGAAGCCACTGGCGATCTGCCCTGCATTTTGTACAACGTCCCGGGGCGTACTGTGGCCGATATGTTGCATGCCACGGTGCTGCGACTCGCGCTAGTCCCCGGCATTGTCGGCATCAAAGAGGCTACGGGCAATATTGAGCGTGCGCAGTGGCTGATCAAGGAGCTTCCGCGGGATTTTGCGGTGTATTCAGGCGATGACGCAACAGCTGTGGCGCTAATGTTGTGCGGTGGCAAAGGCAATGTCAGCGTTACAGCAAACATCGCTCCAAAACTCATGCATAGATTGTGCGTTGCTGCCGTCGCTGGCGATGCCAGGCAAGCAATGGAACTGCAAATGAAATTATTGCCGTTGCACAAACACCTCTTTGTGGAGGCCAACCCGATCCCAATCAAGTGGGCAATGGCCCGTATGGGTCTTTGCGGGCCTACCCTGCGTTTGCCGATGACACCGCTTGAAGCATCGAATGTGCCGACGGTTGAGGGCGCGTTACGCGCCACCGGATTGATCTGATTTTTAAGGACTTTGAAATGATGACATTGAACAAAATTACACTTGCGCCCCCAGTGGCTTTTGGTATTTTAAAAACTACTGTGCTGGCCACTGTCATTGCAGGGCTTACGCTGTCAAGCGGCTGCTCGACAATGAATGACGTTTTAAAAGGCGACAAGATTGATTACAAGACCAGCGGCAAAGCCGGTCCGTCACTTGAGGTGCCACCAGACCTGACGCAACTCACCCGCGAAACCCGCTACGTGGTCCCAGGCACTGCCGTGAGTGCCAATGCCTTTCAGGTTGGACAAGGCACGCAAGCTTTGCCAGTAGCAGCCTTGGCCGTGGGCGATGTTCGGATTGAACGGTCTGGCAACCAACGTTGGCTGGTGGTTAACCGACCCGCAGACAAGCTCTACGGCCCAATTCGCGATTTTTGGCTTGAGAGCGGTTTTTTACTTGCTCTTGACCAGGAAAATTTGGGAATCATGGAAACCGATTTCGCCGAAAATCGCGCCAAGCTGCCTCAAGACTTTGTTCGCGAAACACTGGGCAAAGTATTTGAAAACCTGTACTCCACAGGAGAACGAGATAAATTTCGTACTCGCCTTGAACGCAATGCGTCTGGTGGAACAGAAATCTTCGTCAGTCATCGCGGCTTGGTTGAGGTGGTGGTGGGCGGCTCCACCGGCAAAAACACCACTGGCGACAGCACAGTCTGGCAACCTGTGCCACCCAATCCTGAACTGGAGGCCGAATTTTTGCGACGCTTGATGGTCAAGCTCGGCGTTGCGCAAGAACAGTCCAAAGTGCTGGTTGCAGCGGGGACGCCACGGACCACGTCCAACGTTGCGACAGTCAATGGTGTGCCTGTTGTGCAAATGGAAGAAGCCTTTGACCGCGCATGGCGGCGAGTGGGTTTGACGCTGGACCGAACGGGATTCACGGTGGAAGATCGCGACCGCGCCCAAGGAACGTATTTTGTGCGCTACGTAGACGTTACTTCTGACAGAAAGGAACCCGGCTTTTTGTCCAAACTCTTCAGCGCTGCAGCGCCCTCGGTTCCACCCATCAAATACCGCATTACTTTAAAAAGCCAGGGCGACGCCACCACGGTGTCAGTGCTGAATGCGCAAGGTGCGCCAGAATCTTCAGTGAATGCGCAGCGCATTGTCAAGGTGATTGCAGACGACCTGAAGTAAATGCTGAACGCTTTGAATGGCGCGTCATGATGCGCTTTAAAAGTCTGGGTAGCGGCAGCTCGGGCAATGCAACACTTGTTCAGGTAAACGGCCCAGACGCATGTAACGTGTTAATCGACTGTGGTCTTGGGTTGAGGCGGCTGGTGCAACAGCTTGACCGATCAGGCATCCTGCCGGACCAACTTGATGCAATATTCATCACTCATGAGCACAGTGACCATACAGGTTGCGTGCAGACCCTGTCTAATCATTACAACATTCCTGTCTGGATGAGTATGGGGACGGCGACTGCGATGGGTTTTGTCAATACCTCTGGCTTGTTACATACAGCATCTGACGGCGATGTCATTGAGATAAAGAGTTTGCAGCTTCGACCTTTCACGGTACCGCATGACGCCCGTGAACCGCTCCAACTCACCTGTACTAACGGTGCTGCCAAATTGGGCATATTGACTGATCTTGGTCATGCTACTGCGCATGTTCTTGAACAACTGCAGGGTTGCCATGCGCTGATGCTCGAATGCAATCATGATGTTGATTTGCTGTCCGCATCTGCCTACCCAAATTTTTTAAAGATCCGTGTCGGTGGACAGTATGGACATTTAGCCAACTCGCAGGCAGCAAGCATTGCTGGTGCTGTGTTGCACACTGGCCTGAAACATGTGGTGGCGGCCCATTTAAGCCAGCAAAACAATTCGCCTGAATTGGTTAAAAACAGCTTGGCGAAGGCGTTATCGTGCAGTGCTGACGACATCATTGTTGCAACGCAAGACACAGGCTCGCCCTGGTTCGATACCTGAAAAAGGTATCAAATGTAATTGGCCATAAAAAAGCCGCCTTGCGGCGGCTTTTTATTTGTAGCTAAAGAATTACTTCTTTGGCATAGCAGCATCAGTAGCCTTTTTAGCCGCATCACCAGCTGCACCGGCAGCATCTTTCGCAGTACCAGCTGCGTCTTTTGCAGCGTCCATTGCGCCAACAGCAGCGGAAGCGGCGCCCGTTGCAGCAGAAGCCGCAGCGGTAGCTGCTGAAGCGGCAGCTTCAGCAGCTGCGGGTGCAGGTGCAGGAACAACTACTACGACTGGAGCAACAGCAGCTGGAGCGGCAACTGGTGCTTCTTCCTTTTTACCGCAAGCAGCCAGGGCAACAGCAGCTACCAAAACTGCCAAAACGAGAGACTTGTTCATTTCACTATCCTTAAAATTAAAAAAAGAAAACAATTTCCGGAAATTGTCAAAAATCAGCCTGCCAAATCAAGCGCTTTACTGAGCGACTTATCAGAGTTTTTTGACCCGACAAAAGGACTCGAGCTCTTTTGCACAGCCTTCAATTATAGTCCGGATTGGTAGGTGTCGAAAAAGTTGCGTTAATCATTAAAATCAGGTCACGTCCTACAAACCAAGCGTAGTGGCCGGGAACGCCAGCGAGCTAAGCTTAAGACATTCATCCAGTCGTTCCTTTAATGCAACTCTGCGGTTGGCTTCTTCACCTGAAAACCCGATAGATCGCGCTTGGTCAACCCGCTGAAAAACCCACAAAGGGCTCCACAAAGCACTTGGCATATCGTCTGGCGACATGGCTGTATTTGCTCTGCATTCAATGATGTGCGACCAAGTTCGACGCCAAGACACAAAGCGTGCGTGGCGGCCCATCACCTCGTTGTAGTTTTTTGCGAGCATGGTTAGCTTGCGCCCAGATTTAGCCCAGTCATTAAGCGATTGGGCAACCGTGCGTTCACCCAACGGCCAATCTTCAAAAGTATTGTCGCAAATGATCATGTCGCGCCATCCTTGCGCGGCGGCCGTTGCAAATGCCAACCGTATCATCGCTGCAAACTGCAGTGGCCCTTCAAATCGGGCCTCGGGCAAAATATTGTCGCTATTCATTAAGTTTCCTCGACAGCATGAATCCACCCTGCGGCTTGCCAGTCAGACAGCAAATACAGCGCGTCCAGACTGGCCTTGCCAAGTGCTCGTGCAGGCAACTGGCGCTGGTCTGCAAATAGCCGCATCAAAACTGCATCAGCACCTTTAGCACGATAACTTTCACCATTTATAAAAATATGGTTGTCGTCATACATCATGCGAGTTTTCGCGTCCAGAATGATACCCATCGCCTTTGACAACTCAGTCTCAATTTTTTCAAACCAAACTTGCGGTTTTACAGTCGTCATGATCTCGCCCAACGCACAGCCCAGCGCCAGCGGATTTTTTAATATCTCATGGACTGCCTTTTGCGCAAACGTGACCAGACTTTTTGGCAATTGCGCAGGGGCAGTTGTAGCTTCTTGAGCCGCATCACGATATATTGTTTTCGGCTTGTCGGGACTGGCAGCTTCCAGATCGTCCTCGCTGAACTCAGCCAGACGGTGCAACAGTTCAGCCGCCAGCTCTTGCGCAACAGGTGCTTTAAAACCTACGGAGTAAGTCATGCAGTCCTGGGCTTTGCCATCCACCCCAATACATGACTCAGCAATCCCGTCATGCGCATAGCGCGGGGGCAGATAAAGCATATCACCAGCTTCAAGCACAAACTCCTCTTCAGGCACGAAATTTTGCAAAATCTTGAGTGGCACCCCATCTTGCAATGTCAGGTCTTTTTGCTGACTGATTTTCCAGCGGCGGCGACCGCTGGCCTGCAACAAAAAAACGTCATAACTGTCGAAGTGCGGTCCCACCCCACCTCCTGGTGTGGCCCATGAAATCATCAGGTCATCAAGCCGCACATCTGGTACAAACCTGAATCGCTGCAACAGCTGTTGAGCTGCAGTATTGTGCCCATCAACGCCCTGCACCAGCAATGTCCAGTTCGGCTGCTTCAGTGACGGCAATCCACGCTTTACAAAAGGTCCATTCTTCATGTGCCAACCTTGACTTTCTTTAACAATCAGTCTTGATTCCACCGCGTTGTTAGAAGCCATGTTAAATAGGTCGCTTCGGCTGAGCAAAGGCGTAAACCTCGGTATTGCACAACGCACGAGCAAAGGCTTTTTCTGCCAATGACGCCGCATGAATTGCGCAGCTGTCAAACCTGCAAGAAGGGGTAGAGGGTGATGTATATCCATGTGACAATTGTCTGATGAAAATCACACCACAATGCGTTGTTGCCCTTACCTGGACGCTAAAAGACACGTTGGGCGAAATACTGGATGACCTTGACGAGCCGATAGAATTTTTGCTAGGCGGCCAAGATTTACTGGTAAAAATCGAAGAGCACTTGCAAGGCCATGAGGCGGGTGAAAAACTGGCTTTTCAATTGGAGCCCGAACAGGCTTTTGGCGAATATGATGAAAATCTTGTATTTCTTGAACAACGAGCAGTTTTTCCCGCAGAACTTGAAGAAGGTATGACATTCGGGGGCGCTGACTTGCCGTTAGGTGCCAACTCAAATACACCTAAAGACAAAATCTACACAGTCACTGAAATCTATCCTGAACATGTCGTACTGGACGGAAACCATCCACTCGCAGGAATTGCACTAAGGCTCAGTTTAACAATCGAGTCTGTTCGTAATGCTACTGAGTTTGAAGTGGGCCAAGGCACGCTGGGTACTGGCTTTTTTAGGGTTGAACCTTTAAATGAAAAAGGTTCAACCCTGCACTGATCAGAAGCTTTTTACATTGTCCGAGAAAGCTGACCGTTTTCAATTCGGACCCGGTCGCCAATTCTCAGCTCTCCATAAGAAGACGTGTCATAGGAGCGCATTGAGCCATTGTCCAACTGTACGGAAACACGGTAGCTTTCACCCGCTGCGACATTGGCAGTGCGACTTTTCTCAATTGCGTTACCAGCAACTGCACCGCCTACCGCGCCAATAATTGTTGCCGCTGTGCGACCGTTTCCTGATCCAATCTGGCTGCCAACAACTGCACCAGCAACTCCACCAATAACTGCGCCAATCCCAGGACCGCTAGCTGGCTCTTGGCTACGAATAATTTCAACATTACTCACACGCCCAAATTCCACAAACGATCCTTGAGTGTTGGTTGGTGTTGTAGACATGGGAAAGTTAGACACTGGGGCAGTGTTCATGGGCGCGCATGCCACGGTAGCTGCTAGCGTAACAACTGAAAATCCAATTGAAGCGATTCGCGAAGGGTAAAGCATAAAAGTCCTCTGTAATTTAGTGTCAAGATGCCTCACGCTGGAATGTGTTTTTTCAAACGAGTGTGCAAAACATCACCTTAATTAAACATAGTTTCAAGAAAAGTTTTTGAAAGATTTTTGCATGAATATCAGTGGGCAAATAAAGATGATTGGTGTAGGAATGTCCTGACACTGACATCAAACAACGCAAAAAGGTGTGAACTGATTTTGGCTAATTTCGCTGCATCTGAATGGACCCATTTACATTGACCAGCACAGTGCTTTTTCCTGCTTCTACCGAAACCGCTGATTCCGCGTCGGCAGACTTTGCCTGCATGGCCATGACTCGGGGGCGCGGAGGAAAGCTCTGATCATTGGCGTTGATACTGACTTCGCGCAGGGTGTACCCAGTAAACCCAAAGCTTTTGGACACTTCAAGTGCCTTGGTCTTAAAGCGGTCGATGGCGATGGTTTGGGCTTCCGCCTCCACTTTGGTGCGTTGCTCGCGGCTTAAGGCAAAGCTGACGTTACCCATGGTCAGACTTTGAATTTTGCCAGCGGTATTGGTGATGCGGGTGAAGTCGCGGCCATCTATCACCAGCTCAGTACTGCCCTGCCAGCCATTGATTTTGCCGTTTTTGTCATACCGAGGGTAAAGGCTAAAGTTGCCGGTGCGCAGATCCAGCTGGCCCTGCAATACAGCAGGACGAGCGATAGCCAACGCAACATCAAGAGCCTGCTTGAGCTGGGTTTGTACCGCATTGGCATCTGCGCCGCTGGCGGTGGTGTTCATGGCAATTGACAGCAGATCTTGCTGCACTTCAACGCTGCCGCTGGACGACAGTTGGGCAACGTTTTGCACAGTTTCGCGCATTATTGTGGTGGGTTGAGCAAAAAGGCTTGTAGCGCAAGCAATTAGGACGCAACCAGCTATTGATTTCGTATCAAACATAAAGTTGACTTTCTTTAATAAAAAATACAATGCCGGTCTCTATGGCGAACACACCGGATTGGCATTATTACGATGGTTTTTATACATCGTCATTGCTTTTCATTAACTGGCGATCTTTACTGACAGACGAAGGAAATACGCAAACTTTTGGGCCAAAACACTGGCAACTTTTGTAACAGTGTGTCAAATTGACGTAAAAAGGCTGCAAATGTCGTGTTCAGCCTTCAAAATGTTGCTGTTACAAATTACGAAGTGAACATGATCCAAGCCACTACCACTCCCCGAGCTGACAAAATTCTCATCGTCGACGACGATGCACGCATCCGCGACCTGCTCAGACGCTATCTAGCGCAAGAAGGTTTTGAGGTAATTTTGGCGGAAGACGGTAAGGCATTGAGCCGAATCATGCTGCGAGATGCGGTTGATTTGATAGTGCTGGACTTGATGATGCCGGGTGAAGACGGATTGTCCATTTGCCGCCGTTTGCGTGCTGCAAACGATCGCACGCCCATCATCATGCTGACAGCAAAGGGTGAGGATGTCGACCGAATCGTGGGCCTGGAGGTCGGGGCTGATGATTATTTGTCCAAACCTTTTAACCCGCGCGAGTTACTGGCCCGGGTCCACGCCGTGCTGCGCCGGCGCCCTGCAACTGAAGTGCCAGGCGCGCCATCACAGGACCAGGAGGTCATTACTTTCGGGCCGTTTTCGTTTGACCTTGGTTTGCGGTCACTGCACAAAAGCGGTGAGGAATTACCATTAACAACGGGTGAGTTTGCAATGCTGAAAACCCTTGTACGCCACCCGCGCCAGCCGTTGTCGCGGGAAAAACTGGCGCAATTGGCCCGAGGGCGGGAGTTTGAGCCATTTGACCGAAGTCTGGACGTTCAGGTGTCTCGCCTGCGCAAGCTGATTGAAGTGGACGCTGCCGCTCCCCGGTACATTCAAACCGTATGGGGCGTTGGATATGTGTTTGTACCGGACGGCACAAACTAAAGTCAAAGGCGCCCTTAGAGACTGCCACATCATGGTTTTATGGACATTACCAGCCCCGCACCCTTAGAAACCGCTCCTGCACCGCTTGAAATGCGGCCCCGCCGGGGCTTTAGCCTTTTCTGGCGAACTTTTTTCTTTTTAGCACTTCTGTTGTTCGGCTCCATTGTGGCGTGGCTGCAAACCTACCGCTCGCTTGAGTCTGAACCGCGCGCAATTCAAAGCGCGCAGCAGTTGGCATCTCTGGTTAATTTGAGCCGCGTAGCTTTGCGATACTCTGACGCTATAGCCCGTGTGTCGCTGATCAAAACTTTGGTGGAAGAAGAGAGGGTCCGCATCACGTTGCGCGAGCCAAAAGACAAATTTGAACTTTTCGAAAGTGACAAACTAAGCCAGCGGACCAGCGAGGAGCTCAAAGCCCGTCTTGGTACAGGCACCCTGGTAGCGAGTCAAGTCAATGGCCAAAAAGGCTTGTGGGTCGGCTTTACCGTTGACAAGGACGAGTATTGGCTGCAAACCGATGAATCACGTATTGGTCCATCGCGTGGCAGTACCTGGCTTATATGGCTGGTCACGGCAGCAGCGCTGTCGTTGCTGGGAGCGGCCTTTATTGCCCGGCTTATCAACAGCCCGCTTAAGCAGTTGTCATTTGCTGCGAGCCGCATGCGCGACGGTGATTTTGATGCAAGTTTGCTGGACGAAAGCGCCGCAACGAGTGAAGTGCGCGAAGTCAATATTGGCTTTAATCGCATGGCTGAGCAATTGTCAAAAATTGAGCAGGACCGCGTCATCATGCTGGCTGGAATTTCCCACGACTTGCGCACACCGCTAGCGCGCCTGCGGCTGGAGACTGAACTGAGTGTTGCCGATGAAGACGCGCGTGCCCATATGGCGGCAGACAT
>JAYVEE010000217.1:0-3851 GCA_043749005.1 Polaromonas sp.
TTTGCATCAAATACTCTTCTGGATTTCGGATTGCTCACGGTTCATGCCATTTCGGTTTTAACAACCTATCGGGCTGTCTGTTTTTATTAGACCACCACAGTCGTGCTTCAACGCCAGATTCAAGATGACTTCACTAGCTGCTTATCTTGATATGGCGGTACGGAATATGCAAATGGTTTGTCTAACTCCTCCGCCCTGATTCAAACGATGCACCTGCCAAGCCTGCTATCGACGACAAAGCGGGCATAGAGATTAATCAACTGCTCACCTGACAGCGGCCACTCGAGTGCACTCAATTCAGGACAGGTACGCTTGCTGGCGAGCGTGGCTTGGGCCTGTTGCACCTGTTATGTTTCACTGGGCGGGGACAGGTCCTCGCACCTACCCGTCATTGCCACCCTGTCTTCGTGATTTATATGTTTTGTCATGCCACTTGATGAGCCAGTTGCATGCCAGTTCGCAGGGTTTGGAGAAAAGCTCTCACTCTCTCAGCTCAGCAGCCGTGATTAATGAGTGGCACCAAATTAGAAAAGCGTTTATTCACTGTAGTAGTGCATCAAACCGGCCCTTTGATTGAGCCTGCTCATTGATTGGGCCCCTCAGCGCAGCAGTTTTTATCAAATTATTCAGTTGGCAAGTGCCTTCTGTAGAGGCTTGGCGGGCTTATGCGGGTTTCCTCTCGTCGTGAGAGTGAGCAATGTCTGGCATAAAGCATGCTTAAAGCATTCAAGTGACTTGAATTTTAGTCAATAGACTTGCAATCAGAATCACGTCACTTAATTCGAATTGACCAATTCACTCAATAGAAAGCAAGTATGCGAATGCGAATCAAGGTAACAGCTGGAGCGGCTTTGTTGACGACATTCATGGGTCTGGCTCTCGTGGCAAGCTCAGTCATGGCTAAAGACGTGGTGAAAATCGCCTTCGTCGGTCCCTTGACCGGTGGAGTCTCGAACATGGGTCTTGGGGGGCGCAATTCCGCAGACTTGGCGGTGCGCTTACGCAATCAGGATCCAAAATCCAAATACACCTATGAGTTGGTGGCGCAGGACGACGAGTGCAAGCCCAATGTGGGTGTGCAGGTCGCGACCAAGGTGGCCGCAGACAAAAGTATCGTGGCAGGCGTCACACACTATTGCTCCGCAGTCGCCATGGCCACGGTGGGTGTGTACAACCGTTTTGGCATGCCGGCTGTTGTGTGGGGTGCGGTTCTGCCCGAGGTCACATACGGCAACAACTTCAAGGAAGTCCATCGTGTCAACGGCACGATGATCAATCAAAACGAGGTCGCTTACAAGTTCATGGCCGGGCTGGGTTACAAAAAATGGGCCGTTATTCATGACACGACGGACTACGGCAAAGGACACAATAAATACTTCAGCGAATTCCTGAAAAAAGGCGGCGGTACGGTCGTGGGCACCTTCGGTGTGACGGCTGACCAGCAGGATTTCACCGCCGAACTGACGAAGATTCGTGAGTTGAATCCGGACGTGATTTACTTCGGCGGACTGACGCCGTTAGGCGTACGGATTCGGACTCAGATGGAGAAGCTGGGCATCAAGGCGCAACTCCAGGGGACCTCCGGGATCAAGTCCGATGCCTATATCCAGGGTGCGGGCAAGGATCTGGCTGAAGGCTCACTTTCGTTTATCGAGGGCGCGCCATGGGAGAAGCTGCCAGGCGGGCTTTTCTTCACCAGCAAATACGCGCAGCAAAAATATGGTGAATCGCCAGAGGCTTATGGACCGTTTGCATTTGCCGCTGCCACTCTGATCATGGATGCGGTGGAGAAAGTCGGGCCGGATCGCAAAAAAGTGCTGGACGTTCTGAACAAGACCAAGGACGTGGACACCATTGTGGGCAAGGTGACCTTTGATGACCATCGCCAGAACATCGTGCCGCTTATCACCAAGTACGTAGTGGAAAACGGTGCATGGGTGGTTTGGGAAGACAGCAGCTATGGCAAAGGCAAGCGCAAGCTGGCCGGTTTGTAGTCCCCAAGACGCTCTCCTGCGCGCCGTCGGCGTTGCGGGAGGGGGATCCTCAATCGTTCCAGGAAACCTGATGAGTGAAGTTAGTCAATACATCTTCAATGGCCTGATGCTGGGCGTGATTTACGCCATGGTTGCCGTTGGCTTTACCCTGTTTTTCGGGGTTCTGGACGTTATCAAGTTCTCGCATGGGGACACCTTGATGGTGGGGGCCTTCGCCGGGCTCACGGCCTCCCTCATGATGATGAAAATCGGGCTGGCTTCTCCTGCGTTGCAGTTGCTCGCCGTGGTTGTTTTTTCAATCGCTGTCACTGGTTTGTTGGGTGCCGGCATTGCCAAGTTCCTGATCCTGCCGCTGCGTCATGCGCCACCGCTCAACACACTGCTGGCGACGCTTATGCTCGGCACCGTGATGCGAGAGGCGGTCCGTCTGTTCTATCCTGACGGCTCCAACCCAAAACCGTTTCCCGCATTGTTGCCGACGTCCATGGTTGAGCTGGGTGGGTTTTCGCTGCGGATTGACAACCTCATTTTGCTGACCAGTGGAGTGCTGGCCATTGTCGGCGTACACCTCCTCATCACGCGTACCAAACTTGGCATGGCGATTCGTGCTGTGGCGCAAGACGGGGAGACAGCGCGGTTGATGGGCATCAATTTCGAGGCGGTTGTGCTGATTACCTTTGCACTGGGGTCTGGCCTGGCTGCGCTCGCTGGTGTGATGAATGGCTTGTACTACAACGAAGTCAATTTCAATGTCGGTTTGCTCCTGGGGGTGATCGGGTTTGCCGCCGCCATTCTGGGTGGGCTGGGCAATATCTACGGCGCCATTATTGGAGGATTTCTTTTTGCTGCTTTGCAGGTGATTGGTAGCGCCATGTTGCCAGCACTGATTCCGGGCATTCCCAGTTCTTACAAGGACGTTTTTGCCTTCGCCATCGTCATCATTTTTATGGCCTGGAAACCGACTGGTCTGATCGCCGAAAAGTCGAGCGAGCGGGTTTAGTACCATGAAACAAAAAGAAACCATCGCCCCTGCGAAATCTGCCTTGGTGCTCAGCATCGCCGCGCTTATCCTGACCGTCTATGTGTGGTTTTTCCTTCACGCAGAAAGTCAAACCAGCATTGCCATTTTGCTGGTTGCCGCAATCCTGGCCGTGATTCTGAGTCGTCGATTTGGTGTTACCTTGCAGGTCGAGCAGTCGGCGGCACGGCGCCCGGGCCTGTCCCGGTGGTTGGCCGTTGGCTGCGCTTTGGCCTTGATTGCGGCTTTTTACAATTCACACTTCGTATTGCTGATGTTGTGCGGCGTGTTGCTGTACTCCACGGCCTGTCTCGGTTTGACGGTGCAATTCGGATATTCGGGTGTGGCCAACTTTGCCGGAGCCGCCTTTTTCGGCATTGGCAGTTACGCCACGGCCGTTCTTGCCACCCACACTGCCATTCCCCACGTTCTTGTCATCCTGATTTCTGGCGTGAGTGCCGCTGTCATTGGTTCGCTGCTAATCTTGCCCGTGTTGCGAACGCGTGGCCACTATGCGGCGCTGGTCACCATCGCATTCGGTATCCTGTTCAGGACCTTCATTGAGGTCAACGATGTGCTGGGTGGGCCGCAAGGCCTGAAGGTGCCCGGATTGAACCTGTTCGGCTTTTCGTTGAACGATGGCTTCAGTCTGTTCGGCTTGGAGATCTCGTTTTATGTCCCCTACGCCTTGCTCAGTCTTGCCATGTTTGCAGGTGTCTATGCCCTGGTCAACGCACTGGAGCGGTCCTGGGTCGGCCTGAGCATGGACGTGGTGCGAACCGATGAAACAGCGGCATCCACCTTCGGCCTGCACATCGTTCGCTGGAAGATCGTCGCCT
>JAYVEE010000218.1:0-12183 GCA_043749005.1 Polaromonas sp.
AAGAAGTTTCCTTAAAGCGGTATTTTGTCTCTTTTGTTGTTTGCTGAAACAACACTTCCTGCGTCTGTTGGTGATCTACAGGCGTGACTTAGTTATTTGTGATTAACGACTTGTCGATGTAACCGTTAATAGTTCAAAAGCTGCTAAAAGCTCAATCGATGTGATGTCTGAAGACGGCTGCATTTGACTTTGCAGTGCTGGCCATGCGGCAGTACCTTGCAACTGCAATGAGGCAATCGCTGCAGCTGCTTCTTTGCCTGATGCAAACCCCAAACTTTGCACCAGCAGCTTGCCTTCAGCGTTCAGCAGTTTGAAGTAAAACTGGCCGTCAGCGTCACGGTATTGTTTGAAGCTGGGTGCAAGTGTTTTTGCAGCCTTTGACTTGCCTGCCTGACTGGCGGACGCGGCAGGAAGCCCCAGTTTGCGCAGGCCTACCGCATGCCGAAGCTCATTCATCAACGGTGCTGACAGTGCGGTTGCCTTGATGGCACCCGCTTGCAAAATCGCCTCAATTTTTATTGGGTTCGCCATCAACGCCTGATATTGCTCGCGCATTGGTGCGATGTCCTGGTCGATGCGTTCAAACAACAACTGTTTTGCATCGCCCCAGCCGATGCCGTCGGCGTAAGCGCAGCGCATGACAGATGTTTCATCTGGCGTTGCAAATGCCTGGTACATCTGGAACAGTGCCGAACCGGCGGTCTGCTTGGCAACGCCCGGCGCATTCGAGTCTGTGACGATACCTGCGATGAGTTTTTTTAATTGGTCACGTGATGAAAACAGCGGGATGGTGTTGTCATAACTCTTGCTCATTTTCCGGCCGTCCAGACCAGGCAGGGTAGCCACTGACTCTTCAATCAGCGCCTCAGGCAGCACCAGCAATTCACCGTAAAGGTGGTTAAAGGCCTTGGCCATGTCACGCGCCATTTCGATGTGCTGAATCTGGTCACGGCCAACGGGCACCTTGTGTGCCTTGAACATCAAAATATCTGCACCCATCAGTACCGGATACATGAAAAGACCAGCCGTAACGTCTGCATCTGCATCCATACCTGCACCCAGGTTTTTATCGACCTGCGCCTTGTAGGCATGTGCGCGGTTGAGTACTCCCTTGCCTAAAACGCAGGTTAAAAACCAGGTGAGCTCAGCGATTTGCGGTATGTCTGACTGGCGGTAAAACGTGACGCGTTCCGGGTCCAGCCCGGCGGCAAGCCAGCTGGCAGCAATCTCCAGTGTTGAGCGCTGGATGCGTGCAGGTTCATCGCACTTGATCAGCGCGTGGTAGTCGGCCAGAAAATAAAAACTCTGCGCATTGGTCCCTTTGCTGGCAACTACCGATGGACGAATGGAGCCCACGTAGTTGCCCAGATGCGGTGTGCCTGATGTGGTGATGCCCGTCAGAAAGCGTTGTGTTTGAGCAGTCATGATCATTTCAGCAGCCACGCAAGGGGCGACAAAACGGTTTGAAGAAAAACATAAGTTGCGGACATCAGCGGCTTCATCCAGATCGCACTGATTACGCCTGTCAGCACCAACCCCATTACGATGAAAAAGCCCCATGGCTCAAGCCGGGAGACCAGTACTGCCTGCCTGTAAGGCAATAAGCCCACCAACACCCGGCCACCATCCAGCGGCGGTAGTGGGAACAAATTAAACACAAACATCACAACATTGACCAGCAGGCCTGCCTGACACATCTTGATGAAAAATGGTTCAATAACGCCAGCGCCTTGCAGCAAGTACAGCAAAATGCCCCATATCAAGGCTTGCATCAAATTGGACGCCGGCCCAGCCAGAGCGACCCAAATCATGTCACGCTTGGGGTTGCGCAGCTTGCCAAACTGCACTGGTACGGGCTTGGCATAGCCGAACAAGAACGCGCCAGAAGTCGCCAGGTACAACATTAAAGGCATGACTATGGTGCCCAACGGGTCAATGTGTTTAATGGGGTTCAGCGTTACCCGGCCCAGAATCCAAGCCGTATCATCGCCAAAATGTCGAGCCACATATCCATGCGCTGCCTCATGAATCGTGATGGCAAATAACACAGGCAAGGCATAAATGGCAACGGTTTGAATGATGTTTGCAATATCCATTTTTCGATTATCTCAGGGGGCCAGGTCAGCCCAGTCAGATTTTTATTCCGAGCACTTGAACATCGCCGCGCCCCAAGCGCACCACCACGGCTTCGCCGCCATCGGTCATAGCTGTCAGATCAATCACCGTCGTGGGTTCCAGGTGACAGGCACCGGCGTCCAGCACGGCAGCCAGGTCGTGCTCCATCAACTCACGGATTTCGTTGGCATCGTTAAGCGACTCTGTTTGCCCGCGCGGAATCAGTGTGGTGGCCAGCAGCGGCGCGCCGTGCAGCTCCAGCAGGGCTTGCAGTGTTCTGTGCTCGGGCACGCGCAGGCCAATGGTCTTGCGTGACGGGTGGCTCAGGCGACGTGGCACCTCTTTACTGGCTTCCAAAATAAAGGTGTACGGCCCGGGCGTTGCGGCTTTAAGCAGGCGAAACTGTTTGTTGTCGACCCGTGCGTATGCGCTCAGCTCGGACAAATCGCGGCACAGCAGGGTCAGGTGGTGTTTGTCGTCAACCCCGCGAAGGCGGCGCAAGCTGTCAGCGGCGGCTTTGTCGTCCAGGTGGCAAACCAGTGCATAGCTTGAATCGGTGGGTACAGCTGCAATGCCGCCACGCTCGAGCAGCGCAACCGTTTGCTTGAGCAGGCGCGGCTGTGGGTTGTCAGGGTGAACTTGAAAAAATTGGGCCATACGGATTTATATTTACAAGGTTGCGGACTAAACGTCAGCGAGCTAACGGCAAGCGAGTAGGCGCATCAGCCATGGCGGAAATTAAGCTGCCTACTGAATCCGGTCCGCCAGCAGCTCCCAAACGGGTATTAATCCACCAGGCAAAAACGGCAGCGTGCCCAAGTCGGTGCGGCTTTCTCGGGGGCTGTGAAAGTCACTGCCGCGTGATGCGGCCAAGCCAAACTCCTTGGCAGTATCCGCATACTTGACATATTCAGCGGCAGTGTGGCTGCCAGTGACCACCTCCACACCACGTCCGCCATGGGCTTTAAATTCCGTGAATAGCGCGTACTCTTCATTCGGCGTGAACTTGTAGCGGGCCGGATGCGCAACGATGGCCATTCCTTTGGCGTTGGTAATCCAGCTTACAGCGTCCTTCAGCGAGGCCCAGCGGTGCGGCACGTAACCCGGTTTGCCTTCGGTCAGGTACTTGCGAAAAACTTCATTGGTTTCGCTGCACACACCACTTTCAACCAGAAAACGCGCGAAGTGGGTACGAGAAATCAGCTCGGGATTGCCCACAAATTTCAATGCGCCCTCGTATGCGCCCTTGATGCCGACTTTGGCCAAGCCGTCAGACATTTCCATCGCACGCTGCTCACGCCCGCCTCGGGTGGCCTTCAGGCCCTGCAACATGGCAGCATCGTCAGCATCAAACCCCAGGCCAACGATATGAACCGTTTCGCCCGCAAAAGTCACCGATATTTCGGTGCCTGTCAAATACTTCAACCCATGTGCCCTGGCGGCGGCAGCCGCCCGCTTTTGCCCACCGGTTTCGTCGTGATCTGTCAATGCCCACAACTCCACGCCATTTGTTTTGGCGCGTTCGGCCAGCACTTCTGGGGTTAGCGTGCCGTCTGACACGACAGAGTGGCAATGCAGATCAGCGTTGAGGATGGAAGTTGATATATTCACAGCATTATTTTAGGCTTTGCCCTATCGCCATGTCGCCGGCTTGCACAATCTTGAACCACCAAACAAGGAAATTGCCATGATCGTTGTCCACCATCTGAACAATTCCCGCTCACAGCGCATTTTGTGGTTGTTGGAGGAGCTGGGCCTTGCCTATGAGATCAAACGCTATGAGCGGGATAAAAAAACCATGCTGGCACCGCCAGCGCTGCGCAAGGTTCACCCGCTGGGCAAGTCCCCCGTCGTCACGGATGACGATTTAACCCTGGCCGAGTCGGGCGCCATCATTGAATATCTGGTTGAGCGCTACGGCGAGGGCTGCTTTGCACCTGCCCGCGAGCTACCCGCCTACCTACGCTACCGCTATTGGCTGCACTATGCCGAAGGCTCCATCATGCCGCCGCTGTTGCTAAAACTGGTGTTCGACAAAATTGAAACATCGCCCATGCCGTTTTTTGTCAAATCCATTGCCAAAGCCATCTCGGGCAAAGCCAACAGCAGTTTTATCATGCCGCAAATCAACAACCATCTAGACTACCTGGAGGATGAATTAGGCAAAGGCAAATGGTTTGTAGGCGATGACTTCACGGCGGCTGACGTGCAACTTAGCTTTCCCATCGAGGCGGCTGCAGCACGCGGCGGCCTCGATGCTAGCCGCCCCCGGTTGATGGATTACTTGAAGCGCATCCACGCCCGGCCTGCATACCTTCGCGCGCTCGAGCGTGGCGGCGAGTATCAACTGACGCATTAGTACCCATACCATTGCTATGCATTCAGAAGCTTGTTGCACCCGATTTAATTGGGCTATAGGCCTAAACAATCCCTGGAATACACAAAATCCAGTGAATTTGCATAACTTTGTCAATTCAGACTCACGATGCCAGGAAATCGTGCAAATGCTGTGCCACTCGCGCCGGCTGCTCGTGAATGATCCAGTGGGTGGCACCTTTAATTTTTTTGAGTTCCATGCGCGGCACGTAGTCGGACAGACCGTCCAGCAAGGTCGGTGGCAAGGCAATGTCGTCCATGCCCCACAGCACAAGCGTGGGGAGGTTCACATTCAGCAGTTCACGTGGGATTGCAACATTTGCAATGTCCGGGCCTGGCCGCAACGGCGATGCACGGTAAAAATTTAATGGGCCGGTCAATCCCCGTTGCCAAACATTGCGGTATTGGGCGCGTACCGTTTCAGTTAGCCAGTCAGGCGCCGTACGTGGCCCAAGATTTTTTTTGCCTGAAGCAAAAGGCATGAAAAACTCGAACAAACGCCGAAAGCCCTCTTCAGCCAGTAGCTTTTCAGCATCCGGGCGAATCAAAAAGTTCATGTAAGCGCTTGCGGCCTGTTGACTGGACGAATGCTGCAGTTCACGTAAAAACGTGCCGGGGTGCGGAGAGTTGATGATGGCCAGCTTCTTCATCCAGTGGGGCTGTTGGGCCGCCAGATTCCATGCAATGGCGCCTCCCCAGTCGTGAGCCACCAGGCATTCAATCTGAACACCTTCAAACGCAATCAACGCTGCGATGTCCTGCACCAAATGCTTGGGCCGATAGGCGCTGACATCGGTTGGCGCGCTTGACAGTTCAAACCCGCGCAGGTTGGGCGCGATACAGTGATAGCCGCCGTTTTCAGCTTTTGCAAAATGCATAAGAATCTCGTCCCAGACAAAAGCCGCCTCGGGAAAGCCATGCAGGAAAACCAACACCGGGCGGCCTTTTTCGCCTGAGCTGCGGCAAGAAAGGGTGACGCCGTGAGGTAAATCGGTTAGGTACTGATTGATCATGATGCTATATATTTAAGAGCTATTTACGCCCGTATCAATTGGCCTGCAGACGCTTTTACACCTGAAAATTTATGCAGGATGCGTCCAGTCCCACAAATGTTGGGCAACTTCTTCAACGCCCTGCTTTTTAAGTGCCGAAAAGAGTTTGACATCACCGCCGCCTGCATTCAGTCTGGCAATTTGCAGGGCTTTGGCGCCTTCAGTTTTGTTGAGTTTGTCAGACTTGGTCAACAGGATTAAAAACTTCAAACCCTCCTCGACTCGGGGGCGAATTACGTCAAGCAAAATCTCGTCCAGCTCCGTCATGCCCCGGCGTGGGTCGCACATCAGCACCACCGCTTTAAGGTTGTCACGAGTTTGAAGGTAGTTGCCCATCACCTGTTGCCAGCGCAGCTTGGCTTCTTTGGGTACCGCCGCATAGCCGTAGCCGGGCAAGTCGGTAAGCACCGCGTCTGTCACGCCCTGTTTGCCCAGCGTGAACAGGTTGATCGACTGCGTGCGGCCTGGCGTTTTTGAGGCGTACGCCAATCGGTGTTGCTGCGTCAGCGTGTTGATGCAGGTTGACTTGCCAGCATTGGACCGGCCTACAAAGGCAATTTCAGGCACGTCCAGGCGGGGCAGGTGTTTAAGCTCGGGCGCTGTCGTTAAAAACTTCGCCGTATGCAACCAGCCCATTGCAATTTTTGGGTCGGGCAAGGAGTATGCTAATGTTGGCATAGGTGAGCAGGGCAGAAGGCTTGCGGATGTTGGCATGGTGTGTTGATAGCTGGCGTCAATACCCGTGTATCGGGAGTTGCCCCTAACCCATTGTAAAATCAAAGAGAATCTGATCTTAGTGCGCCACTTATTACATCGTCCACCGATATGAAGCTGTTTGTTACTTCCTTGACAAGTGCTGTTTTGGCATTGTCTGTGTTTTCATCGTTTGCAGCAGATCCTGCTCCTGCGGCACCCGTCGAAAAAGTCAAACCTGATTTGGTTAAAGGCCAGGCTAGCTTTGCATCGTGCTCTGGTTGCCACGGCGCCGATGGCAATTCGGGCACGCCTGTTTACCCCAAATTAGCGCAGCAACATCCTGAATATATTGTCAAACAGTTGCAAGAGTACAAATCTGGCAAGCGTGCCAACGCCATCATGTCTGGCATTGCTGCAGGTTTGACCGAGGACGATATGAAAAACATCGCTTTTTGGGTGACCACTAACAAGGCCAAGCTGGGCTCCGCCAGTGACAAAGACTTGGTTGCTTTGGGCGAGCGCATTTACCGCGGCGGCATACAGGATCGTCAGGTTACTGCGTGCGCTGGATGCCATAGTCCAAACGGCGCTGGCATTCCAGCGATGTATCCGCGTCTGAGCGGCCAGCATGCCGAATACACGGCTGCCCAGTTAACTTACTTTCGCGATGGTATACGCAAAAACAACCTGATCATGACTCAAGCCGCTTCACGATTGAATGACCGCGAAATCAAGGCACTGGCTGATTACACTGCCGGTTTGCGCTAATCCCGGTTCAAGGCTTGGGGATTGAACCCTTGGCCGCGAGAATCATCTACCAAAGCGAATCTTTGCAAAAGGGTTCGCTTTTTTATTGTCTGCTTAAAAATCCATGTGATAGTTTGCTGCGTATTCAGACCAACAAGTAACTTTGCTCTTCGGCAATATTGAAAGAAATCCATGCTTATTAAAACCAACGCTATTGGCTTTGACCACCCTATTTCCAGCGACATCACGTCTGCCAGCACTTATCAAAGCCGGCGCGAATTGATGAAGTTGATGGCTACCGGCGCTGCAGGTGCAGCGCTTGCCACTTGGGCCAGCCGTGAAGCGATGGCCCAAGCTGTGACAAAACCGGGCAAGCTGGCAACGCTGGCTGGCGGGAAGTCCTCAGTGGCGGGTGCCATGGCGATGGAGAAAATTACCGATTACAAGGACGCGACCACTTACAACAACTATTACGAGTTTGGTACTGATAAAGCCGACCCGGCCAAAAACGCAGGTACGCTGGTCACCAAGCCGTGGTCTGTAGCCATTGAAGGGTTGGTCAAGCAACCCAAAAGTTACACACTTGAAGACCTGATCAAGCTTGCCCCGCAAGAGGAGCGGATTTATCGCCTGCGCTGTGTTGAGGGCTGGTCGATGGTGATTCCTTGGGTAGGCTATTCAATGTCTGAGCTGATCAAAAAGGCAGAGCCTTTGGGTAGTGCCAAGTACGTTGAATTCCACACGCTTGCTGATCCAAAAACCATGCCGGGTGTTGGTTCACGCGTGCTTGACTGGCCGTATGTTGAAGCGCTGCGCATGGACGAAGCCATGCACCCGTTGGCCATGCTGGTTTTTGGTATGTACGGTGAGGTCTTGCCTAACCAATCAGGTGCGCCGGTGCGCATGGTTCTGCCGTGGAAGTACGGCTTCAAAAGCGGCAAAAGCATTGTTAAAATCCGTTTTACTGACAAGGAACCAAAAACCGCATGGAACAAAGCCGCCGCCAATGAGTATGGGTTTTACTCCAACGTTAACCCGAACGTTGATCACCCTAGGTGGAGTCAGGCTACCGAGCGCCGAATTGGTGAGGATGGTCTGTTTGCAAAAAAGCGCAAAACGTTGATGTTCAATGGCTATGAACAGCAGGTTGGCCAGTTGTATGCGGGCATGGATTTGAAGAAAAACTTTTGATCATGAAAAAAGCACTGACTCACCCTGCAGCAAAGCCGATGCTGTTTGTGCTGTGTCTGTTGCCGTTTGCATGGCTCTTTTACAGCGCGCTGACCAACCAGCTGGGCGCTAACCCGGCCGAAGCATTGATTCGCGCGACGGGCGACTGGACACTGCGCTTTGTTTGCATCGTGCTGGCTGTGACGCCGCTGCGCAGCATCAGCAACACACCACAGCTGGCGCGTTTCAGGCGGATGTTGGGTCTGTTTGTGTATTTTTATGTGGTGATTCACTTGCTGAGTTACAGCTGGTTTGACATGGGTTTTGATGTGGCTGATATTGCCAAAGACATCGCCAAGCGGCCGTTTATTCTGGTTGGCTTTTTAGCATTTGTTTTGCTCACGCCGCTTGCCGCTACGTCATTTAACGCCGCCATTAAAGCTTTGGGCGCCAAACGCTGGCAGTTGCTGCACAAGCTGATCTATGCAATTTCAGGATTGGGGCTGTTGCATTTTTTCTGGATGCGGGCTGGTAAAAACAATTTTGCAGAGGTGTTTGTATATGCTGCCATCATTGCGCTGCTGCTCGCTTGGAGAGTACAGCAGTATTTAAAGAAGAAAAAGACTTCAGCCCAACAAATACGGGCGCGAGCAGTTATTTAATTTATAGCAATAAAGCAGGCCGACAAGCTAGATATTGAGCAGTCTCTCAAACTGCATCTGGTCTTGAGCAGTTTCCCGCTGGCGAATCAGCTGCGCTTTGCCACCATCGACCAGCACTTCAGCGGCACGACCCCGCGTGTTGTAGTTACTGGCCATGCTCATGCAGTACGCCCCGGCAGACAACACAGCCAAATAATCACCCGCTGCAACATTGAGTTCACGGTCGCGGCCGATCCAGTCACCGCTTTCGCATACCGGGCCGACAACGTCATAAACCGCTGTTGGCTTGTCGCAGACAGACAACGGAACGATGGCATGAAACGCCTGGTACATGGCCGGGCGGGGCAGGTCATTCATGGCGGCATCGATGATGCAAAAGTTTTTTTGTTCGCCCGGCTTGGTGTACAGCACTTCAGACACGCACACGCCTGCATTGCCAATCAATGAACGGCCAGGCTCTATCATCAACTTTTTATGGGTAAAACCCTGGGCATCAATTTTGGCCAACAACTTCTGCCACAACTCGTCGGCTGCGGGCGGCGTATCGCCGTTGCCAGTCATGTTGTACTGAATTCCGAGGCCACCGCCAAAATCAATGTGCTCTAAAGGCATGCCTTCAGCCTCGATGCGGGTGACCAGCTCCAGTACCCGGTCCATTGCGTCCAGGTAGGGCTCGGTTGTGGTAATTTGTGAGCCAATATGGCAGTCTATGCCGACGATGCGCAAACCCTTAAGCGACGCGGCATGCTGGTACACACGCAGCGCGTCAACATGGGCTACGCCAAATTTGTTGCCTTTCAAACCCGTCGAGATATACGGGTGTGTTTTAGGGTCGACGTTGGGGTTGACGCGAATGCTGACCGGAGCCGTCAAACCCATGCCAAGCGCAACGCTTGACAACACGTCCAGCTCGGCTTCGCTTTCAACATTAAAGCAACCGATGCCAGCCTTCAAGGCTTGATGCATCTCAGCGCGGGATTTCCCCACACCCGAAAAAATAACCTTCGCCGGGTCGCCATTAACTGCAATGACACGCTCCAACTCGCCGCCCGACACAATATCAAAGCCGCAGCCGGCCTGGGCAAACACCTGCAAAATTCCCAGCGACGAATTGGCTTTCATGGCATAGCAAATTTGCGCATTGCGTCCGGCAAAGCCGCGCTGGTACGCGGCCAGGGCACTGAGCATGGCGGCTTTTGAATAAACAAACAAGGGCGTTCCGTGCATCTGTGCCAAGCCTGCCAGAGCAGCGTCTTCTAAATACAGCGCGTCGCCCTGATAGGCAATGAAGGGATGGCCGGGGAGTTGGGCGACGTTGCTCATTTGGCGGCTGACGCTGGTATGGTGGGCAAAGGGGCACTTTCTGGGCTTGGCAGGATGGTGTACGGCACGCTTTGAGGAGTGAGAAATAGCGGGCCTTTTTGCCCACACGCGGACAGGACACACACAAGAAAAGTGGCCGCTATGATTCGAGGTATAAAAAACATCAGTGGATTGTAATGACCGACCTTGATTATTTGGACCGTGCAGAAAGAGTTCTGGCAGCCATTGAGTTGGCTTGTGACCGTATTAACGATGCCAGCGATATAGACATTGACAATCAGCGCACAGGCGGCATGATTACGCTGACCTTTGCGAACCGAAGCCAGATCATCATCAACTTGCAAAAACCGCTGCAGGAAATCTGGATGGCGGCCAAAGCAGGTGGTTTTCACTACCAATTAAATAGCAGCCAGTGGTCAAATACCAAGGATGGCAGCGAATTCTTTGCTGCGCTGACGGAATATGCGAGCGAGCAGGCTGGCCAGGTTGTGATTTTCAATTCTTGAATAAATCGAGAATCCGCTTTTTCTCATCGGTTGGCGGCAACACTGAAATTGGGGCCCCTGGCGATGGCTGGCCAGCGCCGTCAGTTGTAGCAGGCGCAACATCGCGCATTCCCACGCTGCTGATACCAGCTCCCCTGGCATATTCCTCGTAATACCACTCGCCGCCCACATTCAAGACGCCTTCAGGCACAGGCAGCTCTGTGACGGGGACACCTTTTAAAGCGTAGCTCATGAAATCAATCCAAACGGGCAGGCTCAAACCGCCACCGGTTTCACGGTCACCCAGTTTTTTAGGTGTGTCGTAGCCCATCCAGACGGCAGCTGTCAGGGTGGGCTGATAGCCAACAAACCAGGTGTCAATGGAGTCATTGGTGGTACCAGTTTTGCCATACAAGTCAGTGCGCTTGAGCATCGCTTGAGCCTTGGCGGCAGTGCCCGAGCGTGCGACTTCTTGCAGCAGGCTGGACATGATGAAGGCATTGCGACCGTCTATCGCACGTGCTGATTCATTTCGCACCGGCGCAGGGGTCTCAACCAGAACTTTGCCTTTCTGGTCGGTTATTTTGGTGATCAAGTACGGATTGATCCGGTATCCGCCGTTGGCAAACACTGAATATGCAGTGGCCATCTGGATGGGGGTGACTGATCCCGCACCAAGCGCCATAGTCAGATATGCGGGGTGTTTTTCAGCTTCAAAACCGAAATTGGTGATCCAGTCCTGACCATATTTGGCTCCAATGGATTGCAGGATGCGGATGGAAACCATGTTTTTTGATTTCTTCAAGGCGGTACGCATGCTCATCGGACCTTCAAACGTACCGTCGTAGTTTTTCGGCTCCCAGGGCTGGCCGCCGGTCACCCCCGAATCAAAAAACAGCGGCGCGTCATTGATCACTGTGGCTGGGGTAAATCCCTTTTCAAGCGCGGCTGAGTAGATAAATGGTTTAAAGCTCGATCCGGGCTGCCGCCATGCCTGCGTAACGTGGTTGAACTTGTTTTTTTCAAAGTCAAAACCACCGACCAGCGCACGTATTGCGCCATCACGCGGGTCAAGTGCTACGAAAGCGCCTTCAACTTCTGGCAACTGGGTGATTTCCCAGGTGCCTTTTGGCGTTTTCGCAACGCGAATTAATGCACCCCGGCGTATCTTAATGTTTGGCGCCGCCTTGTCTGCCAGCCCTGACTGTGCGGGTTTGAGGCCATCTCCGGTGATTTCCACACGCTCGCTGTTTTGCCGCATCGCAATGATTCTTTTTGGGTTGGCCTCCAGCACCACCGCAGACATGACATCGCCATTGTCGGGGCTGTCGGTTAAAGCGTCATCAATGGCGTCCTCAGCTTCCGTGGCGTCTTTCGGCAAATCCACAAACTTTTCGGGCCCGCGGTAAATTTGGCGGCGCTCATAGTCCATGATGCCTTTACGAAGTGCCTTGTAGGCAACTGTCTGGTCGGCGGCGCGAAGCGTGGTGTAGACGTTGAGGCCGCGTGTATAGGTTTGGTCACCATATTGGTTAAAGACCAGCTGACGGACGGTTT
>JAYVEE010000219.1:0-3812 GCA_043749005.1 Polaromonas sp.
CGCGCGGCATTGCTGCAGACAAACTGCCGCGTGAAAAAGGAGCTGCCGCAGCGCTTCGGCTGAACGTCAAGCTGCTGACAAACACCGAAGCAGTTCGTATCACGCCATCGAGTCGCCAGCTACGCACCAGCCGCGGCACGCTGCGCTACCAGCATCTTGTGCTGGCTCACGGTGCGCAGGCTAGACAGTTGCCGCAGTTTCCACCCGCGCTTTGCTGGCGTATCAATCATTTGCAGGCCTATGCAAAATTTCGCAGGGCACTGGGCGGGTCGCTCAAAAGTGTTGCTGTTGTGGGTGCGGGCCTGATCGGCTGCGAACTTGCGAACGACCTTGCATTGGCAGGGCACAGCGTGACTCTGCTGGACGTGGCTGCGCGACCCCTGGCGGCTGCACTGCAAGAGGAGCAGTCAACCCAACTGCTGCAAGCCTGGCGCTCGCTCCCGCTGACATTTATGGGTGGAGTCCACATATCATTAGTCGGGGCAGCAGATGCACATGACCCGGCTGGCAAAAAACAGATCACAACTGTCAGTGGGCAAACGCTGACGGTTGACCACATCATCTTGGCAGCAGGTTTGCAAACGCCCAACCAGTTGGCGCTCAGCGCCGGGCTGGTGTGGAACAACGGCATTGACGTGCATGCCGAAACACTGGCCACAAATGTTGCAGGCATTCACGCGCTGGGTGATTGCATCGCCATCAATGGCCAGGTCAGCCGCTACATTGAGCCGATTGGCAGACAGGCAAAGACCATAGCGGCCAGCATTGTGGGCGGCCAGCCAAAGCCATACACCACGAGCCGCGCACTGCTGCGCATTAAAACCACCTCTTTGCCATTTACTGTTTAGCTCAGGTTGCGCACGTCATCGGACTGCGCAAGCTGCCCAAATTGCCGCCTGAATGGCAAAAGTACGTGGCAGACAAGCATAAGGGGCCCTACGAATCAGGCGTCCAGACAGATCAAATATCGCGCATTGCGATGCCAAAACGATTTCGCCTGGTGATTGCCTGTAAAGTGCCATGTCCACTTATCAATGACCTGATCGATGCGATTTTTAATCAATGCGGCTGTTGCCCTGACTGTTTTGTCAGCCTGCAACCCGACCTTCAACTGGCGTGATGTACGGCCAGACGGAACGCGGCTGGCGCTTTTGCTGCCCTGCAAACCCGACAAAGCGCAAAGAGCGGTCCCGATGGCTAGCCAGCAAACAGAAATGAACTTGCTCAGTTGCGATGCAGGGGGAGTCACCTTTGCCGTGTCGATGGCTGATATCAATGATGCAGGCAAAACCGACGCAGTCCTTGCGCAATGGCAAAGTGCCACACTGACCAACATCAAAGCCGGTTCATCTGTTAGCCGCTATGCGTTCAAGGTGTCGGGCTTGGCCACTGGTGGGGTCATGGTCAAGGCCACAGGCCAGCGTGCCAATGGGCAGGCGGTCAGCAGCCAGGCAGCGTATTTTGCGCAGGACTCACGCGTTTTTCAGGCGGTGATGTACGCCGACATCATTTCGCCTGACGTGGCTGACACTTTTTTTTCGGGCTTGAAGTTTGAATAAGTTGCCGCTACCCGCTGGTTTACTGGACAAGAAGACCGCCGCCATTGTTTTTTTGGCCTTTGCTGGCGCTTACAGCCTGTCAGCGTTGGTGCGCGCCATCATTGCCACGCTTTCGCCCGTGCTCAGTATGGAGTTTTCGCTCCAGTCGCGTGACCTGGGTTTGTTGGCAGGCGGTTACTTTTTAGGCTTTGCAGCCACCCAGTTGCCGCTGGGCACCTGGCTTGACAGGCATGGCCCGAAGCGCGTCATTTTGTGCTTTCTGGCAGCAGCTGTTGTGGGCTGTCTTGTGTTTTCAGTGGCCAGTAGTTTTAGCGGCCTGCTGATTGGCCGGGTGTTGATTGGCATGGGTGTGAGCGCGTGCCTGATGGCGCCACTCAGCGGTTTTCGGCGTTGGCTGGACGTGCCCACTTTGCTGCGCGCCAATTCATGGATGCTGATGAGTGGCTCACTTGGCATGCTGGCGTCCACCCTGCCGGTGCAGTGGTTGCTGCCGCTCGTCGGCTGGCGTGCGCTGTTTTGGGCGCTGGCAGGCTTGGTTCTGGTGGCCCTGGCTGTCATTGCACGGGTGGTTCCCAAATGGACATTAGGCCCGGCTGACACAACAGATACGCCCGCTGGTTACGCAGAAGTCTGGAAAAACCGCTATTTTCAAAAATTGTCGCTGTTGGCGTTTTTCAACTACGGCGGTTTGGTGGCCGTGCAAACGCTGTGGGCGGGACCGTGGATGGTCAAAGTGGCAGGCTACACACCACTCCAAGCGGCGACCGGACTGTTTTATATCAATGCGGCGATGTTGCTGACATTCTGGAGTTGGGGTTTGGTCAACCCTTACCTGTCGAAAGCAGGCTGGCATACCGACCGGCTGCTGGCATGGGGCGTGCCATTCAGCCTGTTGGCGCTGGCTACCAATATTGTTGGCGGCGCTTCGACGGGCTGGGTCGGTTGGGCTTTGTTTTGTGTGGCATCCAGCGTCATCAGCCTGTCGCAGCCTGCCGTTGGCATGGCTTTTGTGCCTGCCCTGGCGGGTCGCGCGCTGTCCGGTTTTAACCTGATTATTTTCTCTGGTGTGTTCACGGTGCAATGGGGTATTGGCTTGCTGGTGGACGCGTTTGCTGCTTTCGGTTTGGCGCCTCTTGCCAGTTTTCAGGCGGCCTTCAGTGTGTTTTTATGTTGCTGTATCGCTGCTTACGCTTATTTTCTGCATACGAAAGTTGATAATTCAACCTCATGAATGGCATTTTTATCATCGCCCACGCCCCGCTGGCATCTGCCCTGCGCCAGTGTGTGCTGCATGTCTTTCCCGACAACCCGGCAGGCGTGATGTCACTTGACGTTCAGCCAAATGTGCCACCTGAAGAAACGCTGGCTCAAGCGCGCATTTTGTTCAACCAGATGGGCACGTCCCATGCGCTGGTCATGGCCGACGTCTTTGGTGCTACGCCGTGCAACGTGGCGCAAAAGCTGGTCGACGGTATCAATTCAAAACTCATTGCCGGCATCAACCTGCCGATGTTGCTGCGCACTGTGTCCTACCGCCATGAGCCGCTAGATGCGCTGATCGCACGGGCGCTGGCGGGCGGCACACAAGGGGTGATGCAAGTGGCAATTACCGCACCCCAAAATCAAGCCAAAAGAAAACATGATCCAAACGACGACGACCATCAGCAATAAGCTCGGCCTGCACGCCAGGGCATCGGCCAAGCTCACCAAATTGGCAGGCAGTTTTGCCTGTGAGGTGTGGATGAGCAAGGGCGAACGCCGCGTCAACGCCAAAAGTATCATGGGTGTGATGATGCTGGCCGCAGGCATTGGCAGCACCGTGGTGGTGGAGACGAACGGCGCGAACGAACAGGTCGCGATGGATGCGTTGCTGGCGCTCATCAGCGACAAGTTCGGCGAAGGGGAATGATTTGACTTTCTCGGTACATGGCCTGGCGGTATCGCGCGGTATTGCGATCGGCCGCGCAGTGCTGGTGGCGTCAAGCCGGGCAGACGTTGCGCACTATTTTGTGGATACTGACAAAACCGAGCTGGAAATTTCCCGTGTCAGAACGGCTCGCAATGCCGTGGTTGATGAAATCACCCGTCTGCAACGCGACCTGCCCAAAGATGCACCGCATGAAATTGCTGCGTTGCTTGATGTGCACCTGATGCTGCTGCAAGACGATCAGCTGATTGGCGGCGTTAAAAAGTGGATCACAGAGAGACGCTACAACGCTGAGTGGGCGCTGACCACACAGTATGAAGCGATTG
>JAYVEE010000220.1:0-3812 GCA_043749005.1 Polaromonas sp.
TATATGGTGTCGCCGGTATATCTGCATGGATTGTTCATGGACAACCTTGAGGTGTGGTCGCACAAGGCACACGTGAAAAAACCAAAACCCGGCGAGATTGACAAACTTGCGCAAGATATTTACAAGACTTTCTGGCAGCCTGTAAACAAACAATTCCTTGTATCGACCCAGCTTGAACAACAAACGCAAAGACCATTGTTTTATCCAGATCATGTAGCGCAACTGTTCCCACTGCTTGTCGATTTTCCAGTATTACCGCAAAATACGAACGTATATTACAAAAACTGGATGCGTCTGCACCGCACGGAATGGCTCAATCAGGGAGTGACAGATTACCCGTGGGGCTTGCTTGCTGTGCTAGCGTTGAGGCAGGGCGACGAACCAAGTGCCCGCTGCTGGTTGCGTGAGACCTCGGGTATGCGCCATTCAGATCGATGGGCTGTTACAGATGAAGTTGCATTTTTAATTTTGGGCAGCAGGCGAATGGAGTCCGCCAGCAAAAATGCCAACTGCAGATAGTCGACTCTTTTTTAATAATCATCGCGAGGGATCTGCCAGATGTTCAAACATGTGCTTTCTAAACTGCCTTTTTTATTGGCAAGTGTTGCGGGCCTAGCCTGCAGCGGTGGTGTCATAGCGCAAACCGCTAATCAGGGGCTGATTCAAACAGCGCCATCAATGGTGCCGACGGCACCTGCAGCTTCAGAAGTCGACATGCAACGCAGTCTGGAACTCAGCACTGGTTTTCAAAACCTCACCGGTGGCTTTGGCAACTGGCGCGACGTCAGTCTGAGGGGAACCTATGGTTTGCCTTCTCATGTACTGCAGGGAGAGCTGTCGCTGAACCGTCGTTTTAACAAAGATGGCGCATTTGTAGGATTAAGCGACACTTACACCATCGATGATGACTGGTACGCCAATCTCTCGTTAGGCTTTGGTGATGGTGCCTTTTATCTTCCACGTTATCGCGTGGATGCAACGCTTTATAAAAAGTGGCTGCCACAACGAAATCTGGTGACCTCCGTTGGTATTGGCCAGTACAAAGCGCCGGACGGCCATACGGATAACAGTTTGGCGCTTGGAGTTGTTTACTACTTCGACGCACCCTGGGTAGCTGAACTTGGCTTACGCGCGAACAGCAGCAACCCGGGCGCCATCAAAACACAACAGCAATTTCTCGCCCTCACCTATGGCCGCGTCAAAGAGAATCTGGTGACAGTCCGTCACGCATGGGGTAACGAGGGCTACCAAACAATCGCCACCAATGCCCAATTGGTAAACTTTGCCAGCAAGGAAACCAGCATTTCCTCGCGCCACTGGTTTGCGGCACGTACAGGTCTGCTTTTAAGTGCCAATCACTATTCAAACCAGTTTTATGTCCGAAACGGTTTGAATATTGGCATCTTTCACGATTTTTGATAGTCCATGATGCTCTCAAAAACCATATCAGTTTCAACTGAAGCGAAAGAGTACGACCAGGGTTTCAACGCCGCCTTTCTGGCAGTGAGTCAAGCTCGCGCGCAGCATGTGCGAGTTCGCCCGCACCGCTCCATAACGCCATTAAAAGTCACACCGTATTTGCTGGCGCAAGCGTTGTTATTGCCGCTTGTTATTTGTACGCTGCTGGTCCTAGGCAAATCCGCATTATTGGGCTTCTGGCGCGACTGCATCCTGTTTTGGTCCGGCGGTCTGGGCCTTCCCTTTGTCATGGGCACGCAGTTTAACGAATCAGGGCAATTTACAGAGGTCTTGTCCACGGCGCTGGCCAGTACCCCCATGCCCAGCCTGACAACGCTGTGGGTCACAGCCGGCGTCACCCTGGCTGGTTTGGCGTTATCGCTCACCATGAAAGGCGCATCGTTGCCTCTGAAATATCCACTACGAATTATCTGTGTTGTGCAATTGATCACGGTAATTTATTTTTGGTGGATGGCTGGTAATTTTCCGTACAGTATTGCCCGCCACAGCGAGGAATTGATGACGATTGGATATGTGATCATGGTGTCTACCCCTGTGATGCTGGCAGTGGGTTACTACATCTTGAACCAGAGCATTTTGGTTAAGCTGTTTCACACTGCAATCATTTTGCTCTTTTTCGGTATCTTGGTTCCCCATCAGATATTGGCGCAGGCTTTTATCATGCAACACCTATCAGTACTCTTCATGCCTGTGCTTTATTTATGCTTTGGCGCAGTTTTTGATGCTCTCGTATTTGTTGCTTTGTATTCATGGGCTGTCAGTAATGCACCGGCAAACGCAACCATTTAGTACCTAACGTCGCAAACTTCCAGTGCATTCAGGCCATGGTCGGTAATGACCAATGAATCTTCACCATTTGAAATCAAAAATCCGTGGCGCACAAGTGATGCGACTGTTTTCTGGCCATGTGCGCGGGTTTTGTGCGGCTGCTCATTTTTGCGTTCAGTCGGTTTGACGCCGACAATTCTGAAGCCGTAGCGCGCATCTTCCAGGCATTCATATTGCTTGTACGTCAACGTTTTTAAGGGGATGACGCCAGTCGTGCTACCGCTCCACTCGATATCAGAAGGCACATAACTGATTTGGTAGGGCGTTTTTTCGTCTGGGGATACGCTTGCAGATGTCTTCGACAGTTCGGATTTTCGCCGGCGGATGAAGAAATACAACGCTGAGGCAAGGCATGCCAGCAGCGCCAAAGCAACAAGGGTTCCACGACAGCAACGACAAAAATTCCTTTGGCGGGTTAATTAAATATATGAATATTTAACTATTTAAATATCAACAATAACTTTGGGCACGGGAAATATGGGAGTTGCGTCATAGCACTCATCACAGAGTTTGGCTGAGGATCTCAAAATCTGCATCACCCAAATAACGGTGCACGCCAAACGCAGTTTGAGTTGCCGCCAATTCGGCAGCTTCCCACTGATCAATCAATACCTGCTCTGCGGAGGTCACTGGCCACGGGCGTGAATGGTCTCCGTGTTGCTGAAAAAGCTTGAGATATGCCGAGTAACAGGGCCAGACCAAATTCGCATCGCCCAAGGCTTGTTCTAATGCCGCACGAAACCGCTCTGCTGCCAGCTCGCGCTGTGCTTCAGAGACATCGTCAGCGCAAAATATTCTTACTGTAAAAGTCAACTTAATATCAATCCCAACGACTTGCATTTTGCATCTGAAAACGCTGTGTGAAAATTTATTTCGTTACGCCTCTTTCATTACGTGCAACCTTTTTGGCGACAGCAGCCGTACCATGCGTTCTTTTTTAAGGAAGTCTCATGGCAACACCGTTTTTTGGCAAACGCGATATGGACACCCCCACCTCGTCTTCAACAACCAATAATCTAAGGAGCAGCCCTGCCAACGGCTACAGCACCCCTGTGCAATCACCTTCCACAACCACCACACAAAAGCCTGCAACTGAATTAATCCCAACCAGCCCGCAAGAAGGGGGCAGCAAACTTACAGTGGGCCCCAACATCAAACTCAAGGGAGTTGAAATCACAGACTGTGACACACTGGTAGTGGAGGGCCTGGTTGAAGCGACGATGGACTCACGTGTGATGCAAATTGCTGAACAAGGTGCGTTTAAAGGGTCAGCCGAAATTGACGTGGCTGAAATTCGTGGTGAGTTTTCTGGCAACCTCACGGTACGCCAAAAGCTGGTCATCTATTCAACTGGCAAAGTGACAGGGACGATTCGTTACGGCAAGCTGGTGATTGAAGAGGGTGGGCAACTGGCCGGCGAAATTTTATTTGGGGCGACTGGAACATTACCCAAGCCAACAGGGTTGACCCAAGTGAGTGGTACTTTCAAAGCAGCCTGACGAAAA